>JAOZSO010000150.1:0-6442 GCA_029939655.1 Desulfobacterales bacterium | reverse complement strand
TACGACTTCAGGTTGAAATGCCTTGCCGCTGAGCCGATCAGGCTGTGAAATATTTTCGTTTTCAACAGGGTGTATTCCACAATTTATTTAAATCCAGTCTGCTCATGTGTTATTCAACCTTCGTAGTAGCACACTACGACTTCAGGTTGAAATGCCTTGCCGCTGAGCCGATCAGGCTGTGAAATATTTGGATTAATGAATCAGGTACTTGCTTACCGTTTTGGGCGCTATTGGCAAAACCGTCACATTTTCCTGACCCTTTGAAGAAATCACCTTGACTTGAGTCGGGGTATCTGCCGGAGCCTTGCTGTACCCTGCGCAGACAGATGCAGCCAGAAAGACCGTATCCCTGTTTGCGCCGTTGGGAATGACCACCAAAGGTCCCGGACAATTCCGGACCTTTAATAAAATATTCGCAGCAGGGTCGAGATAACGCTCCATCTGCTGATTATCTTCTTTGGTTCGGCCCACGATGATCTTTGCATCTGCATTGATCCGGAAATGTCTGCCATACCTCAGTAGGTGAAGTTCGCTTTCCGAGTATCGATCCTGGTGTGCAAAAAGATCCTTCAGACGATTGGAATACCCTTTGTCTGTCAAAAGACATCCTCCCGCCGGGGCAGGGTACTCGGTAAGATTAAAATATTGTGCGAGTTGTATCTGTTCTTTTCTTGACCGTCCGGTAATACCAAGCAGGGCTTCGCGGTCAACAAGCCCCTCTTTTTCCGGAATTGTTTCCTCAAGTCGTTTGGCACTCAATGGCCTGATAATATATCCGTCAAACCCTGAATGCTTTTCGACGTACCGCAACGAAGGACGGATCTGGGACATGGGGCGCTGCCCCAGAACCTCACCACTGAAAAGGAAGCCAAACCCTTTTGCTTCCATAACTTCGCCGGCCATACGAAACATAAGGGTATGGCAGTCCAGGCAGGGATTCATGTGCTTACCATAGCCACAGTTGGGCGCCTTCAGCATCCTGAGATAAGGCTTTGTAATATTTTTTACAACAAGGGGAATCCCTGTGATAGCAGCTGCTTTACGTGCCTTGTCAGAAGAAAAAAACGGTGTCTCAAATGTAATCCACTCCACGTGTAGACCCTGTTCTCTCAACACAAGACCGGAAAGGATGCTGTCCAGGCCACCGGAACAAAGTCCAAGCCCGCTGATTTTTTTTTGATTGATCTTCATGGTTTCTTCATTTAAAATTCGGATCTATAAACAGGGATTATCCAGTGATCGCGATATTCCCCTTCTTTTTGTTTATAGTTCTGCTAATTTTTAGCCGGCATGGAGAAAATGCCCCATGATCAAAGACCGAAAACGGACTGACAAAATACGTAAAATACTAAGAACCACATACCCGGAAGTCAAGACCCAACTCGATTATCAAAACCCATTCCAGCTGCTGATCGCCACCATTTTATCGGCACAATGCACGGACAAGCAGGTAAACAGGGTCACCCGGACGCTCTTTAAAAAACTGCCGACACCAAAGGCCTTTGCAGACGCGCCCATCACAATGATCGAAAAGCTCATTCACTCGACCGGGTTTTTCCGCAACAAGGCCAAGAATATCCAGAGTTGTGCCACTGCGCTGATAGAACGACACAAGGGACATGTTCCGGGGACACTTGACGCGCTCGTCAAACTCCCGGGAGTAGGCCGCAAGACAGCCAACGTGGTATTGGGCGCTGCTTTCAACATCCCCGGTATTGTTGTCGATACGCATGTATCCAGGATCTCCCAGCGGCTCGAACTCACAGATCATAAAGATCCTGTCAAGATTGAGTTTGACCTGATGGAACAGATGCCGAAACGCGCCTGGAATGACTTCTCGCTGCATCTGATCTACTTTGGAAGGGAAACCTGCAGTGCCAGAAAACCGAAATGCGGATTGTGCCCAATGGAGAAGTTGTGCACATACCCGGATAAAGAATAAGAGTCCAAGGAGAAAACTAAACCGTTTTAGGTGTTAAGTTTTAGGTTTTAGGTTC
This sequence comes from Desulfobacterales bacterium, assembly GCA_029939655.1. Taxonomy (GTDB): domain Bacteria; phylum Desulfobacterota; class Desulfobacteria; order Desulfobacterales; family B30-G6; genus B30-G6. The sequence goes on along the minus strand of JAOZSO010000150.1, from coordinate 4,445 downwards.
AGCTTTTAGCTGATAGCAGCCTTCCGATCCCAGGCACCCTAGTCACCAAGCATTTTGAGCCCAACGAACACAACAAACTCAATGAGCGCAATAAACTCAATAAACGCAACAAACTTGATCCTGGGAGCGCATTTTTCTATAGCAAAAGGGTTTCACGATGCCGTGTACCAGGCCAAGTCATACGGCTGCAATGCGCTCCAGATGTTTACCAAAAATGCAACCACCTGGAAGGAACGCACAGTTACCCAGGCGGAACAGGAACGTTTTGAACAGGCAAAGACAGATACCGGCATTCAGTCCATTGCTACCCACACGTCATATCTTATCAACCTGGCCTCTCCCGATCCCAAGAAACATGCCATGTCCTACGGCGCCCTGAAGCAGGAAATCATTCGCTCCTCGGCATTGAAAATCCCCTTTTGTGTTCTCCATCCCGGAGCACATATGGTCAGTGGCATCGATGCCGGTCTCTTGAAAATTTCGGAGACCATCAACCGCCTTTTTTCGGAAACAGAGGAGGCGACATCCCGTCTTCTGCTCGAAACAACCGCGGGCCAGGGGTCCGGCCTGGGACATACATTTGAACAGCTGGCGGAAATCATTAACAGGATAGAGCGAAAAGAACGCATCGGGATATGCCTCGATACCTGTCACATTTTTGCAGCCGGATATGATATTCGAACACAGGAAACCTATCAGCAAACCATGAATCACTTTGATGCAACACTGGGCCTGAACCTGCTGTTTGTAATTCACATCAACGACTCCAAAAAAGATCTCGGATCGCGGGTTGATCGTCACACCCACATCGGAAAAGGGGCTCTGGGTGTGGACGCCTTCAAGCATATCCTGAACGATGAAAAACTCTTCCATGTCCCCAAGTTGCTCGAAACCGCCAAGAAGGAAGGGGATATCGATTGGGATCAGCGGAATTTTGATCTGCTGCGATCTATTGGCCCGGATTGACAAGCGATGAGGCTAGGATGCTGGGATGCTATGAGGCTATGAGGCTGCTATCAGTTAAAAGCTGAACTTAAAACGTAACACCTAAAACTTAAAACGATTCATCTTGAACCCTGAGAACTATTATGCCCCCACCCAAAAATGCCATGGAAATCTATCAGCATCTCGACAAATCAAACTGTCGGGACTGTGGCGAAAAAACATGCCTGGCGTTTGCAGGATCAGTGTTTACAGGCCGGCGAAAGATCAAAGATTGTCCGAAACTGGATCAGGAAATCATCCACCGGTTTTCAGGAAAAGCGGCAAAACAGAAAACAATCGAAGAGAGCCGTTATGAATACCTGGAAACGCTGAAAAAAGAAATTTCAAATATCGACCTGGCAGACGCCGCTAAAAAGATCGGTGCTGATTTTATGAACGGCAAGCTACGGCTGAAAATAATGGGGAAAGATTTTAGCGTCGATACGAAGGGAAATATATCGACAAGTATCCATGTCAATGCGTGGGTGGCTGTACCATTTCTGAACTATATCCTATATGGAAAAGGGATCTCACCATCAGGAAATTGGAAATCCTTCAGGGAACTCAAAGACGGGAAAGAATTTTATCCGCTCTTTCACAAAAGATGTGAGGAACCTATCAAACGGATAGCAGATGTATACACGGATCTTTTTGATGATCTGGTCCACATTTTCAGTGGCCAGAAGGTAAAAAAACAGTTTGAAGCAGACATCTCCGTTGTACTCTATCCCCTGCCAAAAGTCCCCATCATGATCTGTTACTGGTTGCCGGAAGAGGGTCTCGGGTCCAGTCTCAACCTGTTTTTTGACGATACCGCGGATAAAAATCTCCATATCAATGCAATCTACACCCTCGGGGCCGGTCTCACCCAGATGTTTGAGAAGATTTCCTTGCGGCATGGTTTTTCTTCGCTTTAAACGATAAGATGTGTAAATCTATTCCTTAATTTTTGGATAATCTTTTCCACAATCAGGCATAACTCCCAGCAACAGAATCAGCGCGACCCCTACTAATGCTCTGCTTATCGTAACCTACCAATCTTGCACAATATTTGCGTAAAACAATAAAGATAAAAAAGTTATCATTTATTTGGCTTGTTGCAATGATTGAAAAACGGTATCTCTCTGCGGATAAACGAGTAGCTTTTGTTTTGTTAATTATATCAGATAATGCCCGCTCCGCAATCAGACCGGGTACTCATATAAAGGAGCATACATGGCACTAACGAAAGTAGACATTATTGAAACAATCCAATCTAAAAATGACCTGACGGGAAAACAGAGTACAAACCTTGTAGAAAAAATCATTGAAATCATGAAAGATACCCTTGCATCTGGTGATGATGTCCTGATCAGTGGGTTTGGAAAACTCTGTGTAAGGCATAAGGCGGAACGTAAAGGTAGAAACCCCTCTACTGGTGAGGATCAGATGCTACCGGCAAGGAAGGTTGTTACGTTTAGATGCAGTGGCAAACTTAGGGCAAAGATCAATGGAGCGTGAAAAGATCATCTGCATATTCTGTGGCATAACTGCAAGCTAAGCAGATTACAGCCTTTAGAAATGAAAAAAATGAAAATAGAACGATTAAAATCTGCTCACACAAATAAATCTCCTATAGCCCGTTTTTTCAGGTGGTTGTTAATTCTTCTTATACTTTCACTATCTATCGGAGTATCTCATGGCTTTGCTAAAGATAAAAAGATATCCGGTTATGTTCGCACGTCATCAGGTAATGAGATTAGTGGAGTCACGATAACGTTCAGTAATGGTGAAGGATCCACAACAACGGATAGCTCTGGCTATTATAGTCAGAAGGTCAAAGAAGGTTGGAGTGGTACAGCGACACCATCCAAGGTTGGTTACAATTTTGATCCGGCATACTTGAACTACAGTAAAGTAAAAAGGGATCAAAAAGACCAGGACCATATCGGGACTCAAGGTCAATCTGAATCTTCCTCTGATCTTGAAGTTCGTGGTGATGATGGTGATGATGGTTATGGTTGTTTTGTAGGATGCCTGAATTAATTTGGCATCTATTCAATAGCTTCGGTGCTCTACGAATTAATCTGATAGATATATGAAGTGGAAAAGAAGAGGAACGTAATCCTATCTAAACCCTATAGTTGCATAAACAATAGGTTATCTGTAGCTTGGTCAAACCAGTAATATTCTCCATTAAAACGTAAGCAAAGGAATCATCATTATGTATGGAAATCTGGCGATCTTAGGCACATTCATTTTCCTTTACAGTGTTACAAGCGGCGGGCTCGAAAAGACACCCATCAACGGGGCGATAGTGTTCACTGCTTTTGGTCTTGTTTTCGGGCCCCTCGGGCTGGACCTCCTGACCCTGAAAATGGAAGCCGAGGGTCTCAGCACCTTGGCCGAGTTGACTCTGGCACTACTCCTGTTTACTGACGCCGCCAATGCAGATCTTGAAAAACTCAAGCACTTCTACAGCATCCCCCTGCGGTTGCTGTTGATTGGCCTGCCGATAACCATCCTGTTTGGTTTCGGGGTCGGTTTTGTCTTGTTCGGCGGTCTGACCCTGCTGGAGATTGCAATTCTGGCAACCATGCTGGCACCAACCGATGCCGCCCTAGGTAAAGCGGTGGTAACAAATGAGACCGTGCCGCCCAACATTCGTGAGAGCTTAAATGTGGAAAGTGGTTTGAACGACGGCATCTGCGTGCCGATCCTTTTCCTGTTTCTTGCCCTGGTTACGAAAGCGGGTGCCGAAGGTGGAACTATGATGCTATCATTGAAACTGGTGGCTGAAGAGATTGGTGTCGGTGCTGGAGTCGGCATTGGCCTGACTTTCCTGGCCAGCTGGTTGCTCAGGCAGTTTATCGCACGGAATTGGATCACTGAAACGTGGAGACAGTTGCCTGTGCCGGCACTGGCCGTGGTCTGTTTCGCAGTGGCGCAGTGGCTCGGCGGCAGCGGATTCATTGCCTGCTTCGTGGGGGGCATGATGTTCAATAGGGTTAATAAGCACCACAAACACTCGCTCCTGCTCGCTGCTGAAGGGACAGGCGATACACTGGCTTTGATTACCTGGGTGGTATTCGGTGGGGCCGTGATAGGCCATTCAATCGGCTCTCTCACTTGGCCGGTCGTGCTCTACGCAGTGCTCAGTCTCACCCTGGTTCGGATGTTGCCGGTCTTCCTGGTGCTCATTGGCATGAACATGCGGGCCGATGAAAAGCTGTTCATGGGCTGGTTCGGACCCCGGGGGCTGGCCAGTATTGTTTTTGCCGTGATCGTCATGAACGCACATCTTCCCGGTGGCGGTACCATCACGATGACTGTGGTCTGCACCATTATTTTGAGTGTCGTCGCCCACGGAATCAGCGCTAATCCTCTCGTTGCTGCGCTTACTTCGAGATTAAAACGTTCTGAATAACAGTTCGCTTTCAGTAAGTTGAAATTTTGCGATTATTCATAACTCCATATATCAC
>JAOZSO010000149.1:0-7733 GCA_029939655.1 Desulfobacterales bacterium | reverse complement strand
TCACCCTCAGGCGCCTTGACTCTGAAGCCCTCCGGCTTTTGCAACGATAGGGTGAGCTCGCTCCGCGATTCCATTTGGCGCGGCTTTGCCGCTTTATTTGAGTTCAACCTGAATTGAGCGATTTTTCCCGAAGAGATGTGCCGAGATCTTGATGGAGGAGGGTTCGCAAAAAACGTTGGCATACCAGTGGATCTGTCGAGGCTTTTTACGAACCCTTGATCCGCAAGAGATCGGTGCAGATCGAGATGAAAATCGCTCAATTCAGGTTCAATACTGTTAACTCAATGATGTAGCGCAGAGCTTTAGCTCTGCTTGCACGACATTTTTGCAGGTCTAAAGACCTGCGCTACATTACATGAAACTACGTACTGCTTTAAGTTAATGACATGGGCTTTAAGCTATCAAACAGGGAGTCAATTAAATGCAGAAAACAATGAAATTGATATATGTCATCATGGTCCTGTCCATTGCCATGGCTGCTTCACCGGCATTTGCAAGATCTTACCGTTTTGAGATGTACGCCAATAGTAGTGATGTTATCCTGGGTCTCGAATCGGAAGCGCCGATAGAGGAGGCCGTTCTCAATATCGGTGGCGGCTTCATCTTCAGCGGTGAGGACTACACCATCGGCGACCTACATTTTGCCCTGAAAAGTGAGGCCTTTATGCCTGCCATGACCCTTGGCCTGGGCTTAAAAGGTGTTTTGGGAACAGCAGAGGATGGTAATGATGATTATGATCTGGCAGGCCTGGGATTTGTTGTTCTAGGCGAATATGACTTCAGAAAAGTTTATTATAACTTCCCTCTCGTCGTGCAGAGCGATATCGCTTTCGCGCCCAACCCCATGACATCAGGGGATACGGATGACTACACCGAGTTCAATCTGCGTTTAAAAGGATATATCGTTCAATCGGCGGCTCTTATTCTGGGCTATAAGAAAATTGTCGTCAATTTCGACAAAGGTTCCGATGATTACAAGCTCTCCGATAATATGATCTATTTTGGTTTTGAATTTGCTTTCTAGTGTCTTGAGCGAGATGTTTATTGCAATTCAGTCCAATCCTATTACCAAAACACCTCATTGCTGTATCTTATTTACAGGGCATAATAGAGCGAAAAGGGTGATTCGATGGCGATTTGCGCTGTTTGAGTCGCTTAGGGCTGCTTTCATCAGCGCATAACAATAATAATCCAATATGTAAACACGCCCATGTGACAGCCATACATATTTAACCATATGGCAAGCGCTGATGTTAGGAGCCCTTGCGGCGAGTTCGCACAGCGCCAGCGAATTATTCATTTCGCGTTCGCTGAATCTATAAAGTTGCGTTAAAGTTTAAATCAACCCTGCCACCCTGTCGGCGATACTTGATATTGCCTTTGCCGCCTCTGAATCTGCATATTTCTCCAGGATTGAACAGCCATCATCGCCGCAGGTCACAACTCTCGGATCCATGGGAATTCTCCCCAGAAAGGGTATGCTGGCTGCCGCCGCCGTTCTTTCTCCACCACCTGAACCGAAAATATCCACCTTCTCACCGCAATGCGGGCATACGAAGCCACTCATGTTTTCGATCATCCCGAAAATCTCCATTTTCACTGTCTTGCAGAAACTGATCGATTTGCGAACATCTGCCAGCGACACCTCCTGGGGTGTCGTCACAATGATGGCCTTGGCATCTTGGATGGTCTGGGCGACGGTAAGGGGCTCATCGCCGGTACCCGGCGGTGAATCGATGATCAAAAAATCAAGGTCACCCCATTCCACTTCACCGATAAACTGTTTGATGGCTGAATACTTGATGGGCCCTCGCCATATAATAGCATCATCCTTGCTCATGGTCAGTGATTCAATGGAAATTACTTTTAGATTTTCCATCCGCCGCATGGGTTCAAGCTTTTTGTTGCCGCTCAATTCGAGCATCCCTTTGAGTCCCAGCATCCTGGGAACATCGGGCCCATGCAGATCGACATCCATGATACCGACCTGGAAGCCTTTGCCGGCCAATGCCATGGCCAGGTTGACCGACGTGCTGGTTTTACCGACGCCGCCCTTGCCGCTCATGACGATGAGTTTGTGCTTGATTTTCTGCAATGCTTTATCTACGGCGGCATCCTGTTCTGCCTGTGGATCTTTTTTCTGGTTTGCCGCGTTCATGTTTTCATGTATCTGGGTCATGGTGACTTTCTCCTTTTTGTCTTGGAAAATTATTTTTTCTTTTGGGGCGTTCGATAATGATCAATACTCCGGCATGACGGACAGTGATCCGGTCGCCCTGTGCCAAAGGGTTCTTGCCATTTATGATGACAAGTCCGGCACTGAAATCGACGGACGTCTTCCATCATTTTATAGGATCCTCCTTCCACCCGGACGGCCTTGCCGTTGATGATGGCATCGGCAATGGTTTTTCTGGCACACTGGACAATTCTTCCGAAAGTTGCCCTGGAAACACCCATTTGACTGCCGGCCGATTCATGGGACATGTCTTCCAGATCAGCCAGCCGAATCGACTCCCGTTCATCAATAGTAAGACAGACCTCTTCCAAATCAAGTACCGGAATACCCCGTGGTTTAAAGTAGTTGATTTTGGGATTAAATCCAACCAATCGATCCTTTTTGGGTCTTACCATCACACCTCCATTATAAGCAAATGCTCATTATAATCGTTTTTTTTCAGAATGCAAATAAAATCGCTGCGCGATTTTATCAAACGCGGCTTCGCCGCTATTTACGTTCCATAGGAACACCCTGTGATCATCGATGATTATCCCTGCCGCAGCCTATAACCTCCCTCATACTATCAGCGTCTATCAGCCTACAGTCTAAAAAGCTATCAACCTAGTAAATAGTTGAGCCCATCTCGCAGGAACATCACCCCGAATCCAATCAGAACCAATCCCAATATCCTGATGATAATCTTATAATGGTGATTTCTCAACAAGTTTCGGGATCTCCCGGAAACAATTGCCATCACAATTTTTGATCCAACCAGCAGCACATAAAATGACAAAATAAAGACGGCAGCGGAAACAAGAGACGTGCTGGATGCCTTCAAAACAAGGGGGCCGCCGATGGATACCCAAAACATATAAGGGTTTGGATTCAGAAAATTGACCATCAGGCCCCTTTTAAGAGATTTGGGATCGGCATCTTCTTCTTCGAGGCCTTCACCCTTGAATCGGAGACCGCTGATGCCAAGATAAAACAGATAGATACCCCCGAACATGGATATCACGCCCAAGGCAGGTGCCATGTCTGAAAAAACGGATAGAAATAGTAGGCATGCGATGACAATGGGCGTATCCGTCAACAGCGGGGCCAGCGCCACCTTGACACCCTCCCGGACACCATGCCTGAGGGTTTGCGAGATGACAAGGGTGAGCATGGGACCTGGCGACAATCCAGCGCTCAAGCCCAGGATCATTCCAGAAATTGCTAAAGACTTCATTCTTCGATACCTTGGTTCATGCTGCCCTGAACATATCCTAATAGATCGACAGTAATATCGGAAAAAAATCGCTCAGTTCAGATTGAAATAAATGTTTACAAAAGGGACTTGATAATTTATAGTTTTCAACAGTTCAAGAAATTCTTATACGCCAAATTCATTGTATTTTAAAGGGGTTTTTCATGGGAAAAAATAGCTTGATCAAGTCCACCACCAAAAAGAAACCTGCCATCAAAAAAAAAGATAACACCAAACAGGCCCAAAAGGTCTCTGCCAAGGCAAAAAAAACGGCCAGTCCAAAATTAGATGTCAAGCCCAAGAAAAAAGTGGTTAAGGCCAAAGAACCTGCCAGGAAAAAGCCGGCCGTAAAGGCAAAAACGACCACGACTGATATAAAGAAAGCGGCCCCAAAAGCCACAGCCCAGGCTCCGGCCCAACAGCCGTCCAAGGCCCACATTGAGAAGAAACCCTTGCCAAAGGAAGAGACACCCTATCCGCACACACCGGTTTCAACCGATCACATGCCACCATCTGAAACAAAACCGACCGATCCTGCTGAAAAGATATTGTATTACGGCCTGGCTGGATTTGTCCTTCTGGTACTGATGGTGGTCATTGCCAGCTGGATGAACACACGTCACTATTATGTCAAGTCCAACGAAGGCGCCATGGATATCCGGCAGGGCAAATTTGCGCCCAAAGGTACCAAACACCTCATCAGCTTTCCCGGTTTGCAACTGGCAGAACCCATCAAAGACACCTACACCGCCAAGGAAGTCTTTCCCATTATCTACCAGTACTATCTCGACAAGGCAGATATGCTCCTTGATGGTCCCGGCATGCCCGATTTTGACGGCGTAAAAGAATATCTCAACAAGTCCCTGACTTATGCAACCACCCGGGTGATGAAAATGGTCATCAAAAGCCGTCTCGACGCCATTAACCTCATGGTGCTGCTGTACAAGGCCGATGTTGCCGCTGGTAAAAACAGCCTGGAGGACCTGAAAACTGCCAGGAACTATCTCAAGGAGGCCCTTACCTATCAGGTGGATGAACTGGAATCGGCGCGGATCAAACAAAAGGCCGAAACTGTCAGAAAAAAAATGGAAGATCTAAAGGCTACCACCGCCAAAGCAGCCGAGGGTGAGGACAACAAAGAACAACGGCCGTAATCGTGCGTCCTACCGATTTCGTTTTCACCCATTATAGGAAGAACACCTGATAACGAACAACAAGGGGATACCAACATCAAATCTGGGCGTCGATTTGATGAACGGGAATAAATCCCCTTTCGTGTTCATGGTGTTGGGGAGTCCGTGCAAAATGAAATCAGGAAAATACATCATTTCAAATATCTCTCATTGGATCCATTTCTTATTTTTGCTGCTGCTCCTGACTCCCCTGTTGGCTCAGGGCGTCGAAACCTTTCCCACACCGGGGTGGCAGGATCGCCCGAATCCCATCGCCGGCAGTGATGCCGTGATCGGGGGCGAAATCGCTATCTTCGCAGGGCAATACCCCAAAAGCCTCAACTACTATCTCGACAACAACAGCTTTACGGTGGAAGTCTTTGGAGCCATGTTCGAGACTTTGCTCTCCATGCATCCCATCACGCTTGAATACGAACCCGGCCTGGCAGAAAAATGGACTATCTCCGATGATAAGAAAACATTCGGTTTTTCGATACGAAAAACCGCTCGTTGGAGTGATGGCCGCCCCATCACCGCCCATGACGTCAAGTGGACATTTGATGCCATTTTGGATCCAAAAAACCTCACCGGACCCCATAAGGTCAGCCTGGAGCGGTTTTCATCCCCCACGGTATTAGACGAACATACCATTCGTTTCCAGGCCAAAGATGTTCACTGGATGAATCTGGGCGCCGTGGGTGGTTTCAATATATTACCAAAACATGTGTTTGAAGGAAAAGATTTTAACAAAATCAACTTCGAGTTTCCTGTCGTCTCCGGACCTTTTGAAATCGGAATAATCAATGAAGGTATATTTCTGACACTGGAGCGTCGTGAGGATTGGTGGAATGCCAATGCCCTAAGTTCACAGGGTACCGGCAACTTTCAAACAATGAAATTCAGGTTCTACGCAGAGAGAGAGAATGCGTTCGAGGCGTTTAAAAAAGGACAGTTTGACCTGTTTCCCATCTATACATCTCGGATCTGGGTCAATGAAACCAAGGGTGAAAAATTTTCCAAGGACTGGATCGTAAAGCAAAAAATCTATAACCAGAATCCCGTCGGTTTCCAGGGCTTTGCCATGAATATGCGCAAACCGCCTTTTGATGACATACGGGTTCGAATAGCCATGGCCCATCTTTTGAACCGCCCCAAAATGAACAGCGCCCTCATGTACAGTCAATATTTTCTGCATCGTTCCTACTTTGAAGATCTTTATGATAAAAACCACCCCTGCCCCAACCCGTTGGTTGGGTTCGACAAGACAAAAGCCAGAGATCTGCTGAAACAGTCCGGTTGGACAGTGAACCCCACCACGGGTATTCTGGAGAAAAACAATGTGAAGTTCTCCTTTAAATTCCTGACCCGACAAGCATCGACGGACAAGTTTCTGGCCATCTATGCAGAAGACTTAAAAGATGTGGGCATTGAACTGATCATCGACAGAAAGGACTGGGCAGCATGGGCCAAAGACATGGATGAGTTCAACTATGAAATGACATGGGCCGCGTGGGGATCCGGCGTCTTCAAGAACCCGGAAAGTATGTGGTCGTCCAAAGAAGCAGAGAGAAAAAGCGGCAACAACATCACGGGGTTTATGAATAACTCCGTGGACGCCCTTATTGAAAAACAAAAAAGTATTTTTAAGATTCAGGAGCGCAACGCCATTTACAGGGAGATAGACCAGATGATTTACGATGCGCATCCCTATGTGCTTTTATGGAATATCAACTATACACGCCTCCTGTACTGGAATAAATTCGGAACACCCGACACGGTTCTATCCAAATACGGAAACGAAACCAGCGCTTACTGGTACTGGTGGATCGATACGGATTCGGAAGCGGATCTGACCGATGCCATAAACGAAGGTTTGCCCCTACCCCCCAAAGAACCATCCATCTTCTTTGATGAGATGTTCGTAGAATAAACCCCAGCGTTGCGCCCTTGGGGTAAAGATACGATCAAAATAGACAGATCCTAATTTAAAAGAGGTGATTTTTCTTCTACAGGGAAATTAGAGATCAACCAAGCATCCCATCCGCCCTTCAGGACATAAACCCGATGATATCCTTTTGATAAAAGTCTTCGTGCCAACCTGGCACTTGTTTCTTCATTGGGTCAAGCTCAGTATAAAATGAGATCTTTATCCGTGGGAAAATCGTGCGCCCAAGATTCAAAATTTTTTGGTATCCTTCGTACAGCACCTTTAATTTTAGTATTACTGGATCGCCAGTCTTTACTTCCACGGACATCGATTATAACAATCTCCGGGTTGTCAAGTATGCGCTTGAGTTGGATGCCGGATATCATGGATATTTCAGAAGCGCCTGCGGGAAAAGATAAAAAGATAGCGAAAGCGCCAACCAGTAGTCCGAGCATCATTTTCCTATTGAAATATATAATTCGCATTTTTCCTCCACGAGATTAATCTATTGATTTTGTTATGTAAGTTATATTTGATCATGAATAGTTTTTTCTTAACATTTCAGTTTGCTAATCCTTGCTGTTCGTCTTATCTTATAGACTTGATATCACATTGTAGTGATAATATTCTATAAGATAATCTTATTCTGATGTACGTCAATACGTTTTGATGGATAGCCCCAATTCTCTGATGAACAAACAGCTGGATCGATTCCAGAGCCAACCAAAGGCTCAGTCATTAACTGGGCTATTATAATCTGAGGCCTGATTGTATTTGCGGCCTTAAGCTGGCAGGTTGCTTCCCGCCGGTCTTCGGATAGGATCCGCAAACCTTCTGAAGCAAGGGTCGAAATTCAATCCAGGACTAAATTCTGTCAAGATTGTGGCAAACCTGTGGATAAAGACGACAAATTTTGTGTCGAGTGTGGCAGGGAGTTATGATAGCCATTTCCAGCGGGTAATGTCAAAACTTACGTATTGCCTTGGTCAAGCATGGCGTTTGCCACCTTTATAAATCCCGCTATATTTGCTCCGCTGAAATAATTGCCGGGCTCACAATACATTTCAGCCGCCTGCAAGCAGTTCCGGTGGATGTCGGTCATCACTTGCCGCAATCTTTGATCGACCTCTTCCTTGGTCCACTTTATTTTGGTGCTGTTTTGCGCCA
>JAOZSO010000148.1:0-7749 GCA_029939655.1 Desulfobacterales bacterium | reverse complement strand
AGTTTATGAAATTCATGAAGATCGGCTCGTAATCCTTGTCGTAAAAGTCGGACACTGTAAAGACGTTTATAAAAAACTACTCTAATTTCCTTCCTTCCTCAACGCATCGTTGAATTATAACGCTTCACAACCCCGGCGTTATAAATTGAGCTGCTGCCGAAGGCCAGCGGATGCAACCAGGATGACGGTAATGCTAAGAGCGTCTGACCCCGGTCAGATACTCTCTCCCTGTAACTTTTCCGTAAAGATTTGATAAACTTTCGTAATATACAAAATTCTAGCCGCCATCCAGTAGGGCACGCCATCTGATTTGTCGAACCCGGTTGCCGGCTCTCCGTCTTTAAGCCAGTTCTCTATATACCGTTCCGTAACGATCCTGGTACCTTTTCCATGTGATTTTTCCTGATCAATCACCCTCCGAATCATGTATGAGTACTTCCGCGCATCCTGGGTGGGTTCAAGGTTCATGAATATATAGATACGGTACTCTTTGACGGACTTTTGAACCGGAGACGGTTCTTCAGGAGGCAGATATGAAAAGTACTGGGTCGTCACCCATTTCTGCAAATCACCCAGGATTATTTTCGTTTCGGGGATCGATAATTTTAGATCCGCCACCAGATGTCCTCCCAGGTAGACCTGAAATGCTTCCAGCAGACTGTACTGACGCGCAAAACCCGATTGCAGTCCCCCCAGAGGATCGGGAGGTAAAAATTCGCGGGACCACCGTTTCCAGCGGGACAGCTTGAAACCAAACATTGTGGAAAGCTCACGGTTGAGATAGAATCGAATCATACTGAACCCTCATTGCCTGTTGTCATATTGTGATATCAATATATCAAGTTAATTTTTTAGCGTCAATACTTGATAATCTATTAATTATACATTATATTGTCTTAATCATCTTTAAAAGAGTTGACCCAAACCAGGGTTCGAATGATCGAGGATTTCAGGGTTCAAGCGAAATGGATAACAATTACAAAGAATTAAAAGCTATGCCTGCCGCCATCATCGGGATCGGTTGTCTATTCCCGGGGGCTCCCGGCTTGAAAGCATATTGGCAACTTCTTTACCAAAAGAAGGATGCCATTCAAAACATACCCCAAACACACTGGTCAGCCGAAGATTACTTTCATGAGGATCCAAAAATGCCGGACCATGTCTACTGCCGGCGGGGAGCCTTCCTTTCCCCCATTGATTTCGATCCCTCTGAATTCGGCATACCCCCTTCATCTCTGGAGGCAACCGATACATCTCAGCTCCTGGCCTTGATAACGGCAAGAGATGCACTCGAAGACGCCGGCTACGGGCAGAATATCGATTTTAACAGAGACAACACCAGTGTTATTCTAGGTGTCACCGGAACACAGGAACTGGTCATTCCCCTGGGCGCAAGACTCGGCCACCCCATCTGGCGTCAAGCCTTGAAGAAAGCGGGCGTACCCGAAAAAACAGCCCTTGAAGTCGTGAATAGAATTTCAGATGCTTATGTTCCCTGGCAGGAAAATTCCTTTCCGGGCCTATTGGGCAATGTGGTTGCCGGTAGGATTTGCAACCGCTTGAATCTTGGGGGCACGAATTGTGTCGTGGATGCGGCATGCGCCAGTTCCCTCAGTGCCCTCCACCTTTCGCTTTTAGAACTTCAAGCCGAAAAATGTGACATGGTCGTCACCGGTGGCGTCGATGCCATCAATGATATTTTCATGCATATGTGTTTTTCGAAAACGCGAATTCTTTCACCCACCGGCGATATCCGACCCTTCTCCAAGGATGCTGACGGTACGGTCCTCGGCGAAGGCGTCGGCATGATGGTGCTTAAACGGCTTGACGATGCCGAAAGGGATGGCGACAGAATTTATGCCGTCATCAACGGCATCGGTTCTTCGAGCGACGGCAAATCCCAAAGCATCTATGCACCAAGAGTCGAGGGCCAGGCAAAAGCGGTCCGACTGGCCTATCAGTCCGCTCAGATCGACCCGGCAACCATCGGCAATATCGAAGCACACGGAACAGGCACCAAGGTCGGTGACAAAGTCGAGTTCACAGCACTGAAAAAAGTCTTCGGTGTTGATAAGGACCATCTCAATTATTGTGCAATCGGATCCGTAAAATCCATGATCGGACATACCAAGGCCGCCGCCGGTTCAGCCGCCATTATCAAGGCTGCGCTGGCTTTGAAAAACAAGGTTTTGCCCCCTACGCTGAAAGCCGAATTCCCCGATCCGGATCTCAACATGGAGGAATCGCCCTTTTATATCAATTCGGAGACCCGCCCGTGGTTTTCTGAAAAAGACTTTCCCAGGCGATCGGGTGTCAGTTCCTTTGGTTTCGGCGGCAGTAACTTTCATGTGGTGATGGAGGAATACGCCAAAGAGAAGGCGGACATTTCATGGGACGGAACCATCGAGCTCTTTGCTTTTTCAGCCCTCAGCGTCAAGGAGATTCACCAGCAACTGGCAGATCTAAAAACCGTCGTCACGAGCAGTGTTTCACTGGATGAGCGAGCCCGCATGGCCGAACAGACCCGACACCGGTTCCGGCCGGACCATCGTTTCAGGCTTGTTCTGGTCCATGACCTGTCCATAAAAAACACTGACTCCGGCGAGTCCCTGAAACAACTCGTTGAGGATGCGGTTTCAGGTCTCCAAACCCATTCCGGTCAACATCCCTGGCATTTGAAAAACATCTTCTTTGGCAACGGATCCGGCCCGGAGAAAACAGCCTTTCTATTTCCCGGTCAGGGAAGCCAGTATGTGGGTATGGGCCGAGATCTCGCCTGTATATTTCCAAGTGTCTTGGAATTGTTGGAGCGGGCTAATGCCACATTGGGACCACGTCGTCGATTGACCGACTATATCTACCCCGTGCCGCCTCAAAACATGCAAGAACGCCAGGATCAGGAACGGTTGCTACGATGCACGGATATCGCCCAACCCGCCATTGGTGCCATCAGTCTGGCCATGGCCCGTGTACTGGAAAGCTTTGGTGTAGAACCTGCAGTGACCTGCGGGCACTCCTTTGGTGAACTGACGGCACTTTGCGCTGCAGGCTGGATCGATGAGGCCACATTTCTTGACCTGGCCGTTTCCCGGGGCAGTGCCATGGCCGAAGCCGGAAAAAAGAATGGCTGCGGCAGTATGCTGGCCGTGAAAGCCCCGCTGGAAAGCCTGAGTGAATTCGCCGACAACACATCCGACCTTGTACTGGCGAACCGAAACAGCCCGGAACAGGGGGTTCTGGCCGGTACAAAAGAAGCCATCGACCGCGCCCGGAAACAGATGAAAGATAAAGGATTTCAATGTGTTCAGCTCCCGGTATCAGCAGCCTTTCACAGCCATCTGGTCAAAGGAGCGGTACAGCCCTTTCAAAAGGCGCTGGATAATTGCGCTATCGAACCCACCGACATACCGGTTTTCGCAAACAACACCGCCGAGCCCTACCCCGGGGATATTGCATCTGTCAGATCGATCCTGGGCAAACAGATACTGGAACCGGTTCTTTTTATGGCCGAGATCGAACGCTTGTACGATCAGGATGTCCGCACCTTTGTGGAAGTGGGCCCAAAATCCGTCCTTTCCGGGCTCGTTCATTCGATTTTAGACGGCCGAAACCACCAGGTCATTTCCATGGACACTTCCAATGGGAAAGCCTTCGGTATCGCAGATCTTGCAAGAACACTTGCATTTCTAACAGCATTGGGGCATCCGGTTCATTTAAGTTCCTGGGAAGAGCCGGCACCCCTAAAAAAGACTCGCCGGATGAAGATGCAGATCCTGGGAGCCAACTATCGGCGCCCCGGCAAAGAAAAACCGGATCGAAACCAACACAGGCAAGTAGACGATAATAATAAAACCCATGATTCTCACCAGCTTAAAAAAATTACAATTGATAAAAACCAGATAAAATCGCTTGATAAAACCATGAAAAAAACACCGAATACATCCGCCGCATCACCGGTTGTGGAAAACGCGCTCCGCACAGTCCAGGAAGGCCTCAAATCCATGCAGGCGCTTCAGGCTCAAACAACCGAGGCACATAAAAAATTTCTTGAGACCCAGTCAGAAGCCGGGCGCTCGCTTGAACGCATGATGGAAAGTATCCAGCAAATATCCGAAGCCTCCATGGGTATTGTCCGGAAGCATACCCTTGCTCCTGAAACACTCGGATCCCTGAATCGAAACGAAACCGGGGCACCATCCACTCAATCGCTGCCCCTGGAAACGGATGTACCAGCCCATTTAACGGTATCGGGTGGCGGCGACGGACAACAGCACAATTCATCCCCTGCCCTGCCGGACACCCTTGAGCTTGATTCGACCACGGATGTCGCTTCCGACACCCAACCCCATGCACCTTCCATCGAAAGCACGTTATTACATATTGTCAGCGATCTCACGGGATATCCCATGGAGATGCTCGGTACGGACATGGATATCGAATCAGACCTGGGCATCGACTCCATCAAACGGGTTGAAATTCTATCGACATTAGAGGAAAAACTTCCCGGTCTTCCCGCCATATCGCCTGAGATAATGGGCAGCCTCAAAACCCTGGCCCAAATCGTGGATGCCCTGGACGGGTCATCTGAAACAATCCCTGTCGAAAATTCCCACACGACCAAGGGCTCACAAGACCTGGGCCAGGGGGAACATCAATCAGATAAAAATACCGAAAACGTCCAAACAGTAATGATCGAAATCGTCAGCGATTTGACAGGCTATCCACCAGACATGCTGGAACTGGACATGGATATCGAAGCGGACCTGGGCATCGACTCCATCAAGAGAGTCGAAATACTTTCCACCCTTGAAGACCGACTGCCGGGACTTCCCCAGGTAACACCGGACATCATGGGCGGCTTGAAGACCCTCGGACAGATATGCGATTACCTGACATCAAGCTCCGGCGAAACCAATATTGCCACGCATTCAACAGAGCAGCCTTTGACCTATGTTCAATCAACGCCGATACCTGAAAAAGCTCCCTTACCCGATCCTGCGGTTTCACCGTTTTCCACCATTGAACGGCACAACGTGGTCGTTAAAAACAGGCCGCTGCCCCGGATCAAATTTGAATCAATACCGACTGACAAGCGCATATACATTATCGGCGGGTTTTCAGGTCTTGGGGAAGCGCTCGTTGACACACTTGCATCCCACGACATCCAGGCATCCCATATACGGATATCAGGGATTTCCGATATTCTGAACGGTTCGCACGATATCTCCAATGCCGCAGGGCTGATCATTCTTCCGGATTCTCATGATGGTGATGACCAGGAAGGCGATACAACCCTTAAAACAGCATTTCAACTGGCTCGTTTTTTTGCACCGTCTCTGACCCGGAACACCCTGGCTGGCTTCACCCTGTTTGCCACCGTTACACGGCTCGACGGTGCTTTCGGTTTCAGAGACAGAGCTCTGGAAAACCCTGTTTCCGGTGGGTTGGCCGGGCTGGTAAAGACAGCCGCCATTGAATGGGAAGGCGTCGTCTGCAAAGCACTGGATCTCGATCCTGACTGGATGGATGTGACGGAGATAGCGCATAACATCACTGCGGAAATTCTTGATACCCAAGCGCATGACAGTGTTGAGGTCGGACTCGACGGTGAAAACCGCTATACCCTTGAGCTTACGCCGTTTCCCTACGATAAGGATGCTATGATCACCTTGGCGTTCGACCCGGGCGATGTGGTTCTTGTTGCCGGTGGTGCCAGGGGTGTGACCGCTGCAGCAGCCATTGCACTTGCCGAACACGTACCGCTGTCGTTCGTTCTTCTGGGAAGATCTCCCCTGCCTTCCCCGGAGCCGGTCTGGCTGGATGGGCTTGAAAGCGAACCGGAGATTAAAAAGGCAATTCTCGCGAACGAGTTCAACAACAATGGTGCTTCGCCTAAAGATATTGAAATGTCCTACAGACGATACATGGCGAACAGAGAGGTCGCGGCGACGCTGCAAAAACTTGCAGCAACAGGATCTACGGTCCAATACGAAACAGCTGATATCAGGGATACCGATATTGTAACGCCCCTTCTTCAGAGTGTCCGAAAATCACTCGGCCCTATTCGCGCCATTGTTCACGGGGCAGGTGTTATCGCAGATCGTCTCATCCAAGACAAAACCCTGGAGCAGTTCAACCGGGTATACGAAACAAAGGTCGGTGGATTCCGGACCCTCATGGATGCTGCGTCATCAGATCCGCTGAAATATATCGTTGTCTTCTCTTCTGTAGCAGCGCGCTTCGGCAATAAAGGCCAGGTGGATTATGCCATGGCCAACGAAGTCCTGAATAAGGTTTGCCGCAGAGAAGCCCGACAACGGAAAAACTGTCGGGTCATCGCCATCAACTGGGGCCCCTGGGATGGTGGCATGGTAACGCCTGGGCTTAAGCGGGAATTTCAGAAAAACCGGATCGCTCTCATTCCAATGGAAGCCGGTACCCGCTGTATGTTGCTCGAAATGAGTCAGACAAGTACACATCCGGTTGAAGTCGTTCTGGGATCCTCACTGCCCGCCCGGGTCCTCACCAAACCCATAAAAAAGGATAAGCAGGCACCAGGCCGACAGGACCCGTCGCCTCCTATGTCACTGACCTTCAAACGCGAAATCGATACCATCAACCATCCGATTCTGGATGCGCACAGACTGGATGGCAAACCGGTTGTTCCGTTTGCTCTCATAACGGAATGGTTTGGGCATGGAGCGCTGCACGGCAACCCCGGACTGGTGCTGCACGGTATCGATGACATGCGTATACTGAAGGGCATCAAACTTGAGCAACAGAAAAAACTGATACGTCTCTTTGCCGGAAAAGCCGATCGGAAGGGCTCTCTTTTTGAAGTCGGTGTCGAGTTGCGGGACGGCGTTCTCGAGGGAAAGGACGTCATTCACTCGAAAGCAAAAGCCATATTGACAGACAAGCTTCCCGTTGCACCCATATTTGAGCCAACCCGTCCGAATCCTTCGAGCATGTACCCCCGCAGCATGGAAGAAGTTTATGACAAAATCCTTTTTCATGGTCTGCCGCTACGGGGTATCAAGGAAATAACAGACTGCTCACCCTGGGGAATATCCGCGAAGATATCTTCGGCGCCACCACCCGAAACCTGGGTCAAAGAGCCCCTGAGAAGCACCTGGCTCAGCGATCCCCTTGCTCTGGATTGCGCATTTCAACTCGCGACTCTCTGGTGTTATGAAGAAACCGGCGCTGTCTCGCTGCCAAGCTACTGCAGGCACTACCGGCAGTATTGCACAACATTTCCCTCTGACGGCGTTATGGCCGTGCTGCAAGTAACGGACGTTAAGGACCACAAGATGACAGGTGATTTTACGCTGGTCGATTCCGAAAACCGCGTCGTGGCAGAGCTAAAGGGCTACGAAGCCATCATGGATGCGTCTCTCTACAGGGCTTTTAAGCCGCATCTGGTAGAGTAGGGGCAGGCCTTGTGTCTGCCCGTTGTGGCGAATCGCCCACGGGTTTTCGGGTACCCACAAGGGGCACCCCTACAATGGCAATGATACATATATATTCCCGGAAATGTCAAACTTAGGAAATCCTCCGGCAGAACCGAAGGTTTACCCACGATTAATTAAAATTTACATTACTCTCTGATTTCCTTGACATGATGGCTGTTCTCTTGAATGATCCAAAGTCAGATAGGGATATTTTTATCAATAGGAGGAGGCAGAATGGCTCAGCGGACATATGACTTTGACTTCATCGTTATCGGTTCCGGTTTTGGCGGCAGTG
>JAOZSO010000147.1:0-7766 GCA_029939655.1 Desulfobacterales bacterium | reverse complement strand
TATAGCCCCCCACACCCAGCACGGCATCCGGACGAAGCTTTCTGAGTATCCATGTTGCCCCGAAAATGCTCCAGGGGATGGATGCCAGCGCCTTGATCTGCCGGACCCTGGATTTTCCTTTCAGACTCTGGACGCGGATGCACTTCTGTTCGAACCCTTTTTTACTTAATACGCTGGTTTCAAAACGATTCCCTGTGCCGATGAAGCGTACATGGCTGTTTTTGTCGGCAGCCAGAACTTCTTCCGCAACGGCAATGCCTGGAAATAAATGCCCACCGGTGCCCCCGCCGGCAATTATCAGGGAAATGGTCCGGATGGTTTTATTTTGCAGCATGGCGTGCCCCTATGTTCATAAGAATTCCTATGGATGCCATGTTGACCAGCAACGATGTGCCGCCGTAGCTCAGAAACGGCAGCGTCAATCCCTTTGTGGGAAGCAGACCGAGGGTAACGCACATGTTGACGCATACCTGCAGCAGAATTGTAGCCGTTATCCCGGTTGCCAAGAACACCGAGAAAGAATCCTTGGCGTTTCGTGCGATGCTGACACCTCGCCACAGGATAAGCGCATATAGAGATAAGATTATCAAAATGCCCACAAGACCGAGTTCTTCTCCGATCACCGAGAAAATGAAGTCCGTGTGCGGTTCTGGAAGATAAAAGAGTTTCTGATAGCCGCTGCCGATGCCGGCACCCCAGATGCCCCCCGTACCGAAGGCCATGAGCGAATGAATGATTTGATACCCGTCTTCTGTTGGATACTGCCAGGGATCCAGGAAGCTGGTAATTCGGCGCAGCCGGTAGTCGGCGTTCAGCAAGACATAATAGACTATGGGCAGAATCAGCAGAACAAAAGACAACAGATACCTAAGCCGGACGCCGCCTACGAACAGCAGTATCCAGGTAATGGCACCGAGAATAACCACGGATCCAAAATCAGGTTGCAGGAGGATGAGACCCGAAAAAAGGGCCAGGACAATAAGATGGGGCAGGAATCCGATGGAAAAGTCTTTAATCTTTTCCTGCTTTTTGCTCATGGAAAATGCCAGATATATGACCATGGCCAGACGGGCGATTTCGGATGGTTGGAACGAAAAACCCATGATGCTGAGCCAGCGTTTCGCCCCGCCTGCGGTGATGCCCAGGTTGCTGAAGGGGACCAGTAACAGGAGAATAGTGACAATCGCCAGAAGGGGATACGCCAGGGATTTGTAAACAGATAATGGAATATGCCCGCATGTCACCAGTGCAATCATGCCCATGAGGGAAAAGAGCGCCTGCCGTTTCAGGAAGTAGTAGTCTGAACCGAATTGTTTAATCGCAAGTGCCGAGCTCGCGCTGTAGACCATCACGATTCCGATGCCCACGAGGAAAAGCACCGGGAAGAGAAGCGTGATGTCGTAAGTCAATGCTGTTGATTCTGAATTCTTCATGTTTTACGTTTAATTACGATCTTGCGGAACGCATCACCGCGTTCCTTATAATCTTGATACATATCGAAGCTGGCACATGCGGGTGACAAGAGAACCACTTCCCCTGAAGATGCTGCGGCATGTGCAAACGCGACGGCATCTTCCATGGTCGCGACGGTTCTGGTGGCGGTCAGATTTCCCAGGGCCGCATTAATTTCTCCTGATGCCTCACCCAGCAGGATCAGATTTTTGACCTTTTGCCGGACAGACGATTCGAGCAGATGAAACTGTCCGCCTTTGTCCCGCCCGCCCATGATCAGGTGGATGGGGCCCTGCAGACATTCGACTGCCCGTAAAACCGCATCCACGTTGGTGGCCTTGGAATCATTGTAAAAGACGATGCCATCCAGGGCGGCGACACGTTCCATGCGATGGGGCAGGCCTCTGAATGTTTCAAGCGCTTTTTGAATTCCGGCCGATGTTCCCCCGGCAACCAGTGTTGCCAGGCCGGCGGCGGAAATATTTTCCAGTTCATGCCGGCATTTCAATGGCACCCGGTCCAGCTCTATGGCCGCCTGGTTTTCGTATACAGGCTCACCAGATCCTCTTATTTCCGATTCTTTTCTGTGGAGAGGATCCAAGCCGTGAAACGTGATGGCATGTGTTCCGATATCAGCCCCTTTTTCCTCTTTCCAGCGACCCGTGAAAAACACCTTCTCGGGCTCACAGGTGCTACAGACCTGCCTGATCCGTCGATCTTCACCGTTCAACACAGCGATATCGCTCTTTCTCTGGTTCTCAAGGATACGTCCCTTGGTCTTTGCATAAGCCTCTATGTCTGAATAACGGTCCAGGTGGTCATCGGTAATGTTCAGAAGCAGACTGATGTCCGGTCGGAACGATGTAATCGTATCGAGCTGAAAGCTGCTGATTTCAACCACGAGGCGATGGGCTTTTTCATGGCCGGTCAGGTAACTGATCAATGGATTGCCGATATTTCCACATACAAATACGGTCTGTCCCGACTGTTCCAGCATGTCGCTGATGAGCCGGGTCGTCGTCGTTTTCCCGTTGGTTCCTGTCACGGCGATCATCGGTTCCTTGATAAAGCGGGATGCCAGTTCGATTTCACCTATCAAGGGGATTCCTTTTTCTTGAGCAGCCTGAATGGGTGGAATCGTGTGGGGTACTCCCGGACTGACGACGATGAGGTCGGTATCGATGAACGTGTCCATGACATGTCCTCCGAATTCGGTCTGTACACCCAGTTCATAAAATTTACGGGCGGCTTCTCCCATTTCGTTTTCGCCCGTCATTTCCGAAATGGTGACCGTTGCACCGCGTTGGACCAGAAAGGAGGCCGTCTCGAAACCGGATCGTCCCATGCCAACCACCAGTACTTTTGTATGTTCAAGTTCCATTGCTTATCTCAATTTCAACGTGCTCATGGATATCAGTGCCAGGGCGATGGCGATAATCCAGAATCGAACGATAATCTTTGGCTCCGGCACCCCTTTCAATTCAAAGTGGTGATGCAAAGGCGCCATTCTGAATATGCGTCCCCCATGGGTCATTTTAAAAAAACCTACTTGAAATATTACCGAGAGAGCCTCGATGACGAAGAGTCCTCCAACAATAACCAGCAGGATTTCCTGCTTCGTTATGACGGCGATGGATCCCAGCGCCCCTCCCAGGGAAAGGGAGCCCACGTCCCCCATGAAGATTTGAGCGGGGTAGGTATTAAACCAGAGGAATCCGAGTCCGGCACCGGCCAGAGAGCCGCACATGATTGCCAGTTCGCCGCCGCCGGACACATAGTTGATCTGGAGATACTCTGCCAGTTTGACATGCCCGGTGACATAAGCAAAAATCATATACGTGGCCGCGGCAATAATGACAGGCCCGATGGCGAGGCCATCCAGTCCATCCGTGAGGTTAACGGCATTGGACGTTCCTACGATCACCAGGACAGCGAAGACGATATATCCCAGACCCAGGTCCGGGGATATGTGTTTGAAAAACGGGACGGTCACCCGGGTGTCAAAGTCAGGGTTCAAATAGAGCAGGAAGCCGGCAATCATCGCCAGGACTGCCTGGGCGAAAAACTTGGTTTTGGCCGATAACCCTTTGTTCCGTTTTTTGATGAGCATCAGATAGTCATCCACGAAACCAATGCTTCCGTATCCGACGATGATCAAAAGCACGACCCAGATATAGACATTGGTCAGGTTGGCCCATAACAGCGTCGAGACCAGAATGGAAAGCAGAATCAGGACGCCGCCCATGGTGGGTGTCCCCGCTTTGGTGTGATGGGTGCCCGGCCCATCTTCCTGGATGTATTGACCAATCTGAAGTTTTCTGAGTCGCCTGATGATCCAGGGTCCGAGCAAAAAACAGATGATGAAGGCGGTTAAACTGGCATAAATCGTCCGGAACGTTATGTATCGAAATACATTGAACGCCGATATGGATGTATGCAACGGATATAGCAGGTGATAAATCATGTTGTATCTTCCATTTGGCCATATTCGGCCTGAAGTGCCTGCACCAGGGTTTCCATACGCATACCCCTGGATCCCTTGATGAGAACCCAGTCGTTCGGTTGTATGGCATTCCTAAGCGCATCTAAAATATCATCCTTTGATCCGCAAAGAATGTCTGCTGCCGCCATTCCACCATCACGGGCGCCTTTTTCAACGGCATCGGCAAAGCTACCCGTCACGTAGAGCTTGGCCAGACCCGATGCTGCCGCAAATCTGCCGATTTCCGTGTGCAGCTCTCTAGATGTCCGGCCGAGTTCGAGCATGTCTCCCAGGGCGACCATTCCCCGCTGGTTTTTCCGGAGACCGGCCAGTGTGCGAATGGCAGCTTTGACCGACCCCGGGTTGGCATTGTAGGTGTCATCGATGAGATGAAGTCCATGAACGGTCCGCAGTATGTTCATTCTTCCTTTGACCGGCATGAATGAACCCAGGGCTGTTTTGATCTCGTTTAAGGGTATCTCGAGGCAGTATCCCACAGCAGCGGCAGCCAGTGCGTTGGATACGTTGAACGTTCCGGGGACGGGCAGGGTTGCATGGGTATCGCCGTTCGGGACGTGGAGCTGAAAGGAGACCGTGGTTGCACTGTTTTCCAGGGAAGTCGCCCGGATATCCGCATCCTCAGACAGGCCGAACAGGATGGGTTCGCACGTTGCCCGCTTGGCTATGCGCATAACCATGGGGTCGTCGGCATTGAGAATTAACTTGCCTTTTGGTGATAACGATTCGAGCATTTCACCTTTGGCATTCATGATACCTTCCAGGGAACCGAGCCCTTCCAGGTGTGCCGGACCGATATTGGTAATCAAACCGATGTCCGGTGAACAGATCTGACTTAATCGACGAATTTCACCGGGACAATTCATTCCCAGTTCCAGAATGGCCCATTCATGGCTTCGGTCGATTCTCAAGAGTGTCAATGGGACGCCCACCAGATTGTTGAAGTTGCCAAACGGCGAAAGGGCTTTGAATCGGCGGTTGACGATATCTGTGATCATGGTACGCGTGCTTGTCTTGCCGTTGGACCCGGTCAGGGCGACCACAGAGAGATCCGAACGAAGCCTGTGAAACAATGCAAGATCTCCCAGGGCTGTAAGGGTGTCTTTCACGGTGACACAGGTGATACCGGCTCCTTCCAACGTTTTGAACAGTGCCTGGTCTGCTTTTTCCTGGTGGATGATGATTCCCGTAATGCCCTGCCTGATAATGTCCGGAATGAATTTATGACTATCGTGGACATCACCTGTCAGGCAGATAAAGCACTGCTCCTGACGTATGGCCCTGGAATCGATGCTGAACCCGTCAAACCGTGATGTTTGGATGCCGGTAAAAAGAACGCCGCCGGTGGCATCAATGATGTCGGGTACGGACCAGGCTGTTTGTTGATTGGTAATCACCGCTGGTAATCGACCTCCGTTTGTAAGGTGGACAACATGGACTGTGCCACAGCCCGGTCGTCAAAGGGGTTGGATGTATCACCGATAATCTGATACGTTTCATGGCCTTTGCCGGCGATGAGAACCATATCGCCGGGTTTTGCCGCACGGATACCTGTCTGAATAGCACGCTTCCGGTCAGGTTCCCGACAGTATCCCTTGTGAGTAAAACCGTGGTTCAGTTCTCTGACGGTGTACTCGTTTTGACAGATACGTCGAATGCCCGGCAGAATCTGATCGATGATGTCCCCGGGTTTTTCGGATCTCGGGTTGTCGGAAGTGACAATGGTTAGATCCGAGGATGCCGCTGCGATTTGTCCCATCAGCGGTCTTTTAGCTTTGTCTCTGTTTCCCCCGCAGCCAAAAATACAGATGATACGTTCAGGTGCCAGTCGCTTAAGAGCTTTGAGCACATTTTCAAGGGCATCCGGTGTATGGGCGTAGTCGACATAGACCGGTTGGCCCGGGCTTCCGGGAACGCGCTCAAGCCGCCCCGGTACCGACCGTGTCCGGTCGATGCCGGTCTGTATTATTTTGGATGGCAGGGCAAGTGCTGATCCCACACCAGTGGCACTCAGAATGTTTTCAAGGTTGTGTTTGCCCACGAGGGATGAATTAAAATGAACAGGACCCTGGGGCGTTGCGATAGTGCCCCGGATACCGTCGAAATCGATGGTCATTGATTCGGAACGGACCATGCTGCCGGATGAGCGGCCCGTTGTGATACAGGGGTAGGTTAGGTTAGATACAAGCTCCAAACCATGCGGATTGTCCGTATTGATAACCGCTAAAGCCTCTTTTTCGACCCCCAGATATTCGGTAAAAAGTCTTTTTTTACATGCCCAGTATCGATCCATGTTACCATGGTAATCCAGGTGGTCCTGGGTGAGATTCGTAAACACACCGATGTCTAACCGGCAGCCCTCGATCCTTGACAGGTCGATGGCATGGGAAGACACTTCCAGGACGACGTGGGTGACACCCTCCGTTATCATTTCTGCGAGAATCTGCTGGAGATCCAGGGACTCCGGTGTTGTCACGGGGTTTTCAAATATTTTCCCCTTGTAGCGGTAATTGACGGTTCCAATGACACCCACGTGGAAACCCGCCGCAAGAAGAATATTTTCGATGAGATAGGCAGTGGTTGTTTTGCCGTTGGTTCCCGTGATGCCGATAATGGTCAAGCGCCTGCTCGGGTTTCCAAAAAAGTGATCGGCCAGAACAGCCAGGGCCTTTCTTGAGTCAGACACCTGGAAAACGGGTATGGAAGCTGCAGACGGTTTTTGTGAGACCACCGCCACCGCTCCCTTTTTAACGGCATCCTGAATGTAGCGGTGACCGTCGGTTGAAAACCCCTGGATGGCAACGAAAAGACCTCCGGGCATTACATTGCGAGTGTTGTAATGAAGGGATGTCACCTCGATCTCCTGATTGGGTGTGCTGTTGTCATTATGTTTGGCCTTGGGCCCCTTGATTCCGGCCTCATGAATGGCCGTATGTAAATCTCTTAGTTTCAACCGCTGACCCCTGTGATCATGGCGGCCTTGATGACACCCTTTTTGGTTTCCGGCGGGACATTCAGGTGTTGTAATGTTTCATGGGCAATGTTTTGAAATGCCGGGGCTGCCACCGTGCCGCCGTAATGGGCGTCGACGGGCTCATCGATAACTACCAGAATCACGAGCCTGGGGTTGTCCGCAGGCGCAAATCCTAAAAACGATGAGATGTATTTGTCCCGGGCGTATGTGCCGCTTTCGTCTGTTTTCTGGGCGGTGCCGGTTTTGCCGCAAACTGTATAACCGTCGAGGAAGGCGCTGGTACCGGTACCGCCTTCCGTTACGACGGTTTGCATGATTCGTTTGACGGTGGATGCCACTTCGGGAGATGTGGCGCGGCCGATGATTTCGGGCGCTGTCCGTTTTAAGATGCGACCATTCTCGTTGGTGATCGACTGGACGATAAAAGGCTTCATGAGCAGGCCGCCGTTTGCGATGGCGGCAGCCGCTGAAACCAGTTGCATGGCCGAAGTCGATACTCCCTGGCCGAATGCGATGGCGCTGCTATCGATTTTGGACCATCGATTACTGGATGTCAGGATTCCAGCGGTTTCCCCCGGGGAATCGAGACCGGTCTTGCTTCCGAAGCCGAATTTTTTCAAGGTGGTATACAGGGTTTCAGGACCTACCATTTCGACAACCTTGGCAATCCCGATATTGCTCGAATATTTAACAATCTGCTGCAGTGAGAGCCATCCCCTGGGATGTGTGTCGTGGATGGTGTTCGCTCCGATCTTGTAGGCACCGTTTTCACAGTAGAAAATAGTGCTGGGGCTGATGATCCCCGATGAGGACACCATTCGGTTGCGGGCTCAACGCGCC
>JAOZSO010000146.1:0-7786 GCA_029939655.1 Desulfobacterales bacterium | reverse complement strand
AAAAAGAACGGTTGCAAACCGTACAGATGGCGGTCAATCGCAAACGACGGATATCAAGGTCCTGCTCCTTCATCATGGCGTACACCTTGTCCAAACGCTTGGCCATGGCTTTATAGGCGCCTTCATAGGGACATTCTTCACCACAGGACATGATGATAATGCCGCTAATTCCCTTTTTGAAACAATCCAGATAAAAATGTTCCGGAAAAAGAACAGGCGCTTTCACTCTCACGATGTAGGTGTTCGTCGGGTATGTGGAGTGGGCCTGTCCAACCGAATCTGCACCCGGATAGGCGCAGGCTTCGGTTGCCAGAATCAGTATCTTGTTTTCTTTCATGGTGTCCGTCTGGGTTGACATATTGCCCCCGTTTACTTATTTCTCCGCACGAAATGCTTGTCATAACCATCAGCTTCCTTAACACCCAGATACTCATGACCGACCTTATTGGACCATGCAGGGATATCCTTGCGCGTACCTGCGTCATTTGAGAATATTTCCAATATTTCTCCGACCTTGACCTTACCTATTCCTTTTTTGGCCTCCAAAAGGGGTCCGGGACATGCGCTGCCCCTTGCATCCACCGTAGTTGCCACTTCAATCGTGCCTAAATCTAAATCCGTCATGATAACCTCCTGTTTGTTATGGTTATAAGTTGATCTTTTTCAGTTGGACCTTCCAGCCCGACGCTGTCTCATCTAAATCCTTAACCGATATGAGTTCACATGAATCAGAGGGAATAATTTTCATTAAATTTTTGAAATTTTCCTGATCATCGCACAGGATTTCCAAAATATCCCCTTTTTTGAGTGACAAGAACGCATTGCTTGCCTTTAAAAGACAAAACGGTATAATTAAATTTCTAAGATCGAGACTTACCATTGTCTGTATTTCCCAGTGTGCTTTCTTTGCGATGCTTCCTTTTTTGCAATTCTGATGCCATTATCTTTTGCGGTTATCCATAAACATATTTAAACACGACTGGCAGCGGCGAGCCTGATGGCGACTTATGATAAATCCATCAAGCCCGCTTGCCAACACGCAGAGGATGTGTTAAGTTTCTAAACAGATTATATGTCCAATTATTGAACAGGAGACAGCTGTGTTTGAAAAAGAATTGAACAATTATTGGAAAACGGTGGTGGATACCATCCAAGACGGTGTGATGATCGTCAATACGGAAGGGAGAATCATTTCCATTAACAAGGCATTTGAAACCATAACGGGCTACAGAAAGGAAGAATCGATCGGGCAGCTCTGTTCCATATTAAATTGCAACACATGCGAACTGGTACGTGAGGGCGGCAACTGTCACTGGTGTGTCATGTTTGAACAGGGCAAATTAAGAAAGCAAAAATGTACCATGATACGCAAGGATGGTAGCCCTGTGAATGTCGTTAAAAATGCCTCTGTGCTGGAGGATGGCACAGGGAATGTCACCGGCGCCGTAGAGACCATTACCGATATTACCGACCTGATCGACAAGGAAATGCAGATCGAGCGCTACAAGCGCGTTCTCAAGGAAGAGGATCGCTTCCGCGGCATGATCGGAGCCTCTGCATCCATGCAGCAGGTATTTGATCTTGTATCGAATGCATCCATGTCCGAGGCGCCGACCATTATTTACGGAGAAAGCGGCACAGGAAAAGAACTGGTGGCAAAAGCCATCCATGAGATCGGTGTTCGAAAAGACAAGCCGTTTATCAAGGTGAATTGCGCTGCATTGAATGAATCCCTTCTCGAAAGCGAATTATTCGGCCATGTAAAAGGGGCGTTCACAGGTGCTCATAAAACAAGGGAAGGACGGTTCGAGGCAGCCAGAGGCGGTGATATTTTTTTAGACGAGATCGGTGACCTGCCCCTTTCCACCCAGGTAAAGCTGCTCCGGGTTCTCGAAGAAAAAGTGGTCGAGCGCGTTGGTGACAACCGGCCGATTCACACCGATGTCCGCATTATCTCGGCCACCAATCAGGATTTGAAGCAACTAGTGAAGCAGGGCGTGTTTCGGGAAGATTTCTACTACCGGATCAATGTAATTCCTATTTACGTACCACCCCTAAGGGAGAGAATCGGCGATATCCCGATCCTGGCGGCAAGCTTTTTCCGACGCCTGAAGATAAAAAGCGGGAAAGACATCAAGGAATTATCCCCGGAAGCGCTTGCCTTCCTTATTCAGTATTCCTGGCCGGGCAATGTGCGAGAGCTTAAGAGCGCATTTGAATATGCCTTTGTATCCTGCAATGGTGAAGCCATTCTGCCCCAACACCTTCCCACCGATCTCATCAAGGTACGGTCTGCCGGCGAGACTGAACTCATCTCTTCTGAAAGTTTGGAGAAGATAAAAAAACAGCGTCTCATGGATGCCCTTCGTAAATCCGGTGGTAACCAGTCCGAGGCAGCCAGAATATTGGGCATCTCCAGGACAAGTGTCTGGAACCAAGTGAAAAAGTTCAATATCAGAATTTGATATAGCATTACCTCCATCTGTTGCAATTTATTTTACTCCTACCCGGTTGATTTACCTCAAGCGTGTCATCGTTCTCTGTTCAATGCCTATGGAACAGCCTTGGCATCGATCTTGCTCTCTTGTACGCCAACAACTAACACGAGCCCTATCGTCATTGATCAAGGAGGACCTTATGGAAATGGAACAACTGTTTTCGCCATTCAAACTTGGTGATCTTACGCTTGCCAACCGTTTTGTATTTCCACCTGTGAAAACGGCTTTTGGTACACCACAAGGCATTGTGACGGACCAACATTTGGAATTGTATCGACAGATTGCCACGAATGGCCCCGGTTTATTGATCCTGGAGCCGGTGGCGGTGACGGCGGACGGAAAGGAGCACCCCAAACAGCTTTGCATCCACTTGCCCGAAAGTGCCAGTGAAATCAAAAAAATTGTCGATGTCGTCCATGCTGAAAACCGTCGGGTGTGTCTGCACCTGAATCACGCCGGTGCAGCGGCCAATCCCAAAGCAACCGGCACAAAACCCAGGGCCCCGTCAGCCATCACCTGCCCGAGCTCCGGTCAGACTGCAGAACCACTGCGTGAGGATGAAATTGAAGGGATCATTGAAGGTTACCGGGATGCAGCACAAAAAGCCGTCGTAGCAGGTATCGATTTGATTGAAATTCAAGGCGGTCATGGCTATTTAATGTCCCAGTTTTTAAACGGTAAGATCAATCAACGAAACGATATTTATGGTAAAAATCGCCCGCTCTTTGCAGAAAAAGTCTTGTCTGCGGTAAGAAAAGGGGCTCCTGATTTGCCGTTGATCCTGCGGATATCCGGATCTGAAATGTCTCCCGAGTTCGGCATAAGCCAGGAAGATCTGTTACCGCTCCTGAGACTGGCCAAGAACTCAGGCGTCAATGCCATTCATGTGGGCATGGGATCCGCATGCTTCAGCCCACCCTGGTATTTCCACCACGCCGGCCTGCCCGAAAAACCACAATGGGATGCCATGGCATGGGTAAGGGAACATACCGATCTACCGATTATCATGGCCGGTCGCATGGGCCGTGTAGAGAGGATCGTCCAAACGCTCCAGGGTGAACTTGCCGATCTCATCGCCCTTGGCAGGCCGTTGATTTCAGACCCCGATCTCATTCAAAAGTGGCAAGAGGAAAAATATACTGAGGTAACGTATTGCGGCTACTGCCTTCAGGGATGTCTGCACCGGGTGAAAAGCGGAGAACCCATCGGGTGCAACCTTAATCCGGAAATTGCGAAACCGGCGCTGGAAAAAACCACCCATTCTCTGAACATTCTGGTGGCCGGCGGCGGACCCGCCGGAATGAGCGCTGCCCTGTACCTGTCAAAGCGGGGGCACCAGGTAACCCTGGCCGAAAAAGAAAACCGTTTGGGCGGACAGTTCAACCTGGCCTGGCAGGCACCTGGAAAAAAAGAGATGCAGAAAGGGTTGAAAAATCTGGATGTTCGTGTGCGTGCCAATGTGGGCAAAACCCTTTTCAATACAACGGTCGATGCGGAACTTGTGCATAAAATCAAACCGGATCTTCTTGTCTGGGCCACCGGCTCCATACAAAACATACCGGACATAGAGGGGCTCGAAACTCAAAATGTCATGACCTCTCTCGAATATTTCAAAGAAGAAAAACAGGTCCAGGGCCCCAGGGTTCTGGTCATTGGCGCAGGTCGGACCGGCCTCGAAATCGCCGAGAAGCTCGGCAAAGAAGGATTTGATGTTACAGCTACGAAAAGAACGGACCCCATCGGCAGTATGATGGAGATGATTACCAAAAAGCTGACCCTCATGCGCATCGATCAGATGGAAAATGTCACCTTGATGCCGCATACGGCCGTTAAAACATTGAGTGCTGATAAAGCCGTTGTCGAAAAAGAGGGTGAGCCGATAGAGCTTGAGGCCTTTCAGACCGTCGTCCTGTGTTCGGGCATGTTGTCGAAGCCGATACCCGGCGAAGAGCTTAATAAGCATGTAAACACAACGGAAATTATCGGCGATGCCGCCCAGGTTCTGGACATCTATTCAGCCATCCATGCGGGGTATGATCTGGCTGTCAAATACTAAATTGATGGTTACTACGGAGGTATAATATGGATAAAACATCATTCACAGATGTCGCTATCGTAGCTTGTGGAACCATGAGCCTGGAATTGAACCACTTGCAGAAAGAGGGGTTCCTGGATACAAACCATATACTCTACACGACACCGGGACTGCACCAGGACATTCCGGAACTGGAGCGCCAGCTTATCAGGATGATCGAAAAAGGCAAGCAGACAGCAGAAAAGGTTCTGGTGATCTACGGCGGAAAATTCTGTTACGTCAATGTAGACGAACCTACCCGCCTCATGCAGAACATCATCGAGGAGCAGGGACCCAGGGTAGGTCGGATTCAGGCCACACAGTGCATGGACATGATCGCCACGGAACAGGAGCGTGAACGAATAGCCCAGGAAGTTGCAGGCGGAGAACCAGTTTGGTGGATGACGCCCGGTTGGGTTAAGTTCCGCAAGCAGGTATTCAAAGGCTGGGACAAAGGCATTGCCAACGAGAATTTCCCCAGACATAGCGGCGGCGCCATTGTGCTGGACGGTATCGGTTATCTTGATCAGTACATGGCCGACGACCCGGAAGAATTCCTGGAATATTGTGACTGGATGGGTATCCCCATGCAGGCCTACCCGGTGTCGCTGGATCGATTCAAAATGCTTATCACCGAAGGTGTAAAAAAAATGGCACCGTAATTGCATTAATCCTACACATGGGAATTAACTTGGCATTACCTCCATTTGATGCTTAATTGCCCATCTGAGCAGCAAATCGGCCCCTTGGGATAGGCCCTCCGGGTCGATTTGCTTTTCTAAAGCTCATTTTTCTACATTTCCCCCGGCATTTGGCAAGCTCTGTAGCGTTACCGTAACGTAATTAATCGAAACGGTAACGATTCGTTGCTTGCAAAGACCCCATATGTACCTTGATCCCATTCATTAATACCTGAACTGAGCGATTTTTCCCGAAGAGATGTGCCAAGATCTTGATGGAGGAGGGTTCGCAAAAAACGTAGGCATACCAGTGGATCTGTCGAGGCTTTTTGCGAACCCTTGCTCCGCAAGAGATTGGTGCAGATCGAGATAAAAATCGCTCAGCTCAGGTAATAGTTATGCAGATGCCTCATTATGAGCATATGCTTATCATTGGCATTGTTTATGCATTTGCAATCCCGGTGGAGGAGTCCTTTTGAGTCAATCCCTGACCATTATCACTACCCACAAGAACACGGATTTTGACGCACTCGCCTCTGTGGTGGCAGCGGGTATGCTCTACCCGCAGGCTGTTACGGTCCTCCCGCAACAGCAGAACCCCAATACCCGGGCGTTTTTGTCGCTCCACAAGGATCTTTTTGAATATTGTCAGCCCGATCACGTCGATTATTCCAGCGTGGACAGATTGGTGGTGGTAGACACCAACGCCTGGCAGCGCCTGGACAGAATGGAACGGTTAAGGGAAAAATCAGAACTGGAGATCCATTTGTACGATCATCATGTTCAACAGGGCGATATCGTTCCCACCCTGGCCGTCCAAGCAGAAATCGGTGCCAATATCACGATAATGCTTCGATTTCTGAAAAAAAGAAAAATCGATATAACCCCTCTGCAGGCAACCCTTTTCCTAGCCGGTCTTTATGAAGATACCGGAAACCTGACCTTCCCCTCAACAACCGCTGAAGATGCGCATGCAGCCGCATACCTGCTGGAACGAGGAGGAGACCTAAATATTATCCACGCATTCTTGAGCCCTATTTATGGACAAAAGCACAAAGAAACCCTGTTCCATATGCTCAGGAAGGCTACGAGAACAGAAATCAATGGCTACACCGTAAGTATTAGCCTCTGTAAGATACAAGGCTACCTCGAGAATCTGTCGGTCGTACTGCAAATGTACCGCCAGATTTTAAATGTCGATGCCGCCTTTGGTATCTATACCCTGAATCACGACCGCTGCCTGGTTATCGGGCGCGGCGATGCAGAGGGCATCGATATCGGGAATGTCATGCGCTGTTTTGGGGGTGGAGGGCACAAGGGCGCCGGTTCCGCCATGCTAAAATCAGTAGATCCCGGGAACGTCGAAACGTGGATTCGACTACTGCTGGGTGAGCAGCACCATTCCCATGGTACCATTCGGGACTTGATGGCCAGTCCTGTTTTTACACTGGAACCCGACATCCACATGCATGAATCCAGGATCGCTTTAGGACAAAAACGAATCCATGGTGCACCGGTGGTAGAGGGAGATCATATCAGGGGAATGATCTCCGTAAGAGACTTTAGAAAAATAAAGCGCAAGGATTTAAATCATCCGGTGAAGGCATTTATGAGTACGCGGATAATTACCATCGAATCCTGGAGAAGTCCGGCACATGCCGCGCAGCTCATGGTCAAACATGACGTGGGTCGACTGCCGGTAATCGATGAAGGAAAGCTGGTGGGCATCATCAGTCGATCGGATGTGATGAATCATCTGTATGGTTTTTGTCCGGTGGAAAGCTCCTTGACAAAAGGCTGCCAAAAATCAATTTCAGACGGGATAGACATGCACATCCCGAATAATCCTGCCATAAATCAGCGCCTACCTGAAGAACCAGTGGCTTTTTAAATGGTGTTAGCAACTGATGACGGGTAGTGGCACCAATTATGCAACGATCTATAGATATGGACATTTTATCTGTTACTAAACATGCTTTGATGATCACATTTTTCGTATTTGTGATGATGGTCCTGGTGGATTTTATCAACACGGCCAGCAATAAACGGATGGGGGACTTGCTGCAAGGCGGGCAATGGCGGCAGTATATGTTGACATCCATCCTCGGTTCCACCCCGGGATGCCTGGGCGCTTTTATGATTGTGAGTTTGTACGTACACGGCATGATCAGTTTCGGTGCTATTGTGGGCGGTATGATTGCCACCTCCGGCGATGAGGCGTTTGTGATGCTCGTGCAGTTTCCCGGTACGGCACTCTTTCTTTTTGCACTTTTGTTTTTATTGGGAATCGTTTTTGCCTGGATTAGCGACAGGCTGATCAAGATACTGGGGATCGCACCGTGCGAATCCTGCTTGAGCAGCCAGTGTGAACAGTGCGAATCCCAGATGAATGATCAGGAAGATATCGGAAATTATTTTCAGGCAACCCACATCACGGGCAACCTGAAGTCCCTTTCTTTTACACGGTTCTTGTTTATAGTGTTGATTACCTCTTTTTTTGCGCTGGTGGTCACGGGCATCCTTGGACCGGCTAT
>JAOZSO010000145.1:0-7805 GCA_029939655.1 Desulfobacterales bacterium | reverse complement strand
TCGGCTATTGGTTGTTAACTTTTAGCTCATAGCTTACCTAAAACCTAAAACGTAACACCTAAAACCTATAATTATAATGATCCCCTGGACACAAACACAGACACAACGTTTGAATGAGTTGAATGCCCCGGACTCGGCATTGAAGAAAAGCTTCGACGGTGAACCCGCGCGTGAAAAAGCTTATCAGGCACTGGAAAAATCGCTGGTGACTACTCAGCGACGCCGGCTGGCAGAATTTCAAACCACGCATCGCCGCCCTGAATTATGCCGGCTTGAAAACAAACTTGCCGAAATGCTGACGCAAGACGGTTTTGCCCAGGTAACGACCCCGATCATCATGTCCAGGGGACTTTTGAAAAAGATGTCAATCGATTCAAAGCACCCCCTCAATTCTCAGATATTCTGGCTGCAGGAAGATAAATGTCTGCGTCCAATGCTGGCGCCTCATCTCTACTACCTCCTTGTCGACCTGCTTCGCATCTGGAAACGGCCTGTGCGGATTTTTGAAATCGGACCCTGTTTTCGAAAAGAATCCAGGGGATCGAAGCATGCCAGTGAGTTTACCATGCTGAATCTGGTTGAAATGGGTACGCCCGAAAACACCCGGAGAGAAAGAATTCAGGATGTGGGTTCACGTGTAGCAACGGCAGCAGGTGTGAAGAACTATCGGTTTGAGACTGTGACCTCGGAAATATACGGCGACACCATCGATATTGTCGCCGGAAAAGACGGTCTGGAAATCGCCTCCGCGGCCATGGGCCCCCATCCACTGGATCGGCCATGGAAGATAAACGAATCCTGGATCGGGATCGGTTTCGGTCTCGAACGCCTTCTGATGGCATCCCACCGATCCAGGAATCTTGCCCGGTTCGGTCGAAGCCTGGCTTATTTAGATGGCGTCCGGTTAAATATTTAAGGGTAAAATTACTTTATATTTGGTAACTATCACCATGTTGTTAAAGGACATCGGGGCAAAATGTCAAACCCACACTACCATCTGCAGGACTTACTGTTCAAAGCTGAAAACGGCGCAAGCCTTTCCAGACAGAACATTACGGATCTTCTCGATATAAAAGATCCACACGAAACCCTGATGCTCTTTGAAACCGCCAGAAAAATACGCCGGCGATATTTCGGCAAACGGATTTTTCTGTATGGATTTCTCTACACCAGCACGTATTGCCGCAACGACTGCAGCTTCTGCTTCTTCCGCAGCTCGAACCTTGACAGCACCCGCTATCGAAAAGCCAAGCCGGACATACTGTCCGCAGCCCAAAGACTTGCCAAATCCGGCGTCCACCTCATCGAGTTGACCATGGGGGAAGATCCGCTCCTTTTCAATGACAGGAGTGACGGTTTTGAACAACTCCTGGATCTGGTAGTATCGCTGAAACAGACGACCGGCCTTCCCGTTATGATATCCCCGGGTGTCATGACCACCTCTCAGCTGAAAATGTTGATAAGAGCCGGTGCTTCCTGGTATGCGTGCTACCAGGAAACCCACAATCAAAAACTGTTTGCGGAACTGAGACCGAAACAGAATTTCGATACCCGCATGGCAGCTAAAATCAACGCACATGCAAACGGTCTCTTGATAGAGGAGGGCCTGCTCTGCGGTGTCGGCGAAACATTGGATGACTTGGCGCATTCCCTGACGGCAATGAAGGACCTGCAGGCCGATCAAATCCGGGCCATGACATTTATTCCCCAACCCGGTACGCCCATGGCAGCCAACGCTCCTGTGGGAGCCCATCGGGAAACCATCCTCACCGCAGTCATGCGGCTTGTATTTCCAGACAGAATGATTCCGGCTTCCCTGGACGTAGATGGCATCGATGGATTAAAGCGTCGATTGGATGCCGGCGCCAATATTGTTACGTCCATTGTGCCGCCGGGAGCAGGTCTTGCCGGCGTTGCCAGACCGTCCCTCGGTATCGAAGACAGCAAAAGAACCGTCAGTGCGGTCACCGGAGTACTGGCAGCCTGCGGACTCGAAACGGCAACCCAAGAAGAATACAATCACTGGATCGCCGGCCGACAACACGTCATCGGCCAAAACGACGTCCGGAGACACAATCCTAAACAGGACATTGCATGAAGGCAGCCATCATCGGCGGAAAACTTCAAGGGGTTGAAGCGGCATATCTGGCCGGAAAAGCCGGTTGGGACGTGACGGTAATCGATCGGGCACCCCATGCACCGGCTTCGGGCCTCTGCCACCGATTTATACATACCGACATTACCACCCGGACCGATCTGGAGCGACTTCTGCAACCGTTTGACCTCGTAATTCCGGCCCTTGAAAACCAGGATGCTCTCAAGTGTCTCCAAAATTACTCCCGGCACGACGTGTTGCCGATTTTGTTCGATTTCGATGCCTATACCATCACATCCTCCAAGATCGAATCGGACCGACTTCTCGCCGGTATTCATATTCCCGCACCAGTCCCCTATCCCGACTGCGGTTTTCCCGTTATCGTCAAGCCGAGCCGGGGCAGCGGCAGTAAAGGAATATATGTTATCCATGATTTAAAACAACTCAAATCCCATCTTGCAACGGCACCTGGGGAGCAGGTCATTCAGAAATTTGTAGATGGCCCCTCATACTCCATGGAAATCATAGGTTACCCGGGAAACTATTGTCCCCTCCAGGTAACCGAACTTGAAATGGACCCGGTCTTTGACTGTAAAAGGGTGATGGCACCCTCTGGTCTTTCCCGAAAAATCATTGGGGACTTTGAAAAAATATCCACTGTCATCGCCGAGACCCTGGCATTGAAAGGACTAATGGACATTGAGGTTATATTAGATAACGACGTTCTGAGAGTCCTTGAAATAGATGCGCGCCTGCCCAGCCAGACACCCGTTACCGTACATGCCTCGACCGGTATCAACATGCTCCAGTTTCTGGCAGAGCAACATTGCCCGCCCCCTGGGAATGTAGCAAAAACCGACGTTGCCCAGCGGGGTGTGGTATACGAACATATCAGGGTCACTGACAACACATTGACTGTAACAGGTGAGCATGCCATGGCATCGGCGGGCCCGCTTCGCCTGGAAAAGGATTTTTTCGGCGCTGATGAAGCCTTCACCTGCCAGTCGGAAAATCGAACGGATTGGGTTGCGACATTGATCATTTCTGCAGAAAATAGAACCGTGGCATGGGAGAAGCGTGAGGCTGTTATTGCCGGTATTATGCAGTTTTTCAATCTCAGCACTTACAAGGACCGCTACCCGATAAACCATCACGTTGACAATTCTTAAAGTTGAAAGGATAATTCAGGTGACCAGGCTGACAACGGGGGATATTCAAGGCATTTCCGGAGACCTGCCCACATACGAATCGTCACTGATTAATAAAACCGGTTGCTCCCTATGGCAACTTGCCTGTCGGGCAATAGGGGTAACTGGAAAAGATGTCCAATCATCTATGAAACATACGGTTGTCGGTGTAATACCCATGACATCGGGTGGCGGCGTATTAAAAGGGTTCTGTCCGATGGTATCAGATATCGCCAATCACCTTGGCTGCAAAACCTTTGTGACCGAGAAAACAGATGCTGCGGGTATTGCCGAAGCTGTGGAAAAGAATGCCGACATACTCATGTTCGCCGATGAAGATCGTTTTATCGCTCTTGACATGCGATACCGTAAAATTGTGGATAATGCCGTAGCAACCGGCAGGGGATTTGTGACAGGTCTGCAACTCATGGCAGGCAGCTTGAAGGATCGAAAGGTACTTGTCCTGGGATGCGGACCGGTGGGGCAGAGTGCGGTGAAAGCCCTGCTGAAAACAGGGGCCCGGATCTCCGTTTACGACATCGAACCCGCGGCATATGGCCCGTTATCAGCAGAATTCAACAACGATCCGGATATTGTTGTTCAATTTTTGAACAATCTTGATCCGGCATTGCATCAACATGAACTCATCGTCGATGCATCCCCGGCAAGCAATTTCATTCTATCGCAGCATATCAAGCCCCAAACGATCATCAGTGCTCCCGGTATGCCCATGGGCCTTGACAAGTCAGCCATGGAGGCCATCGGCGACAGAATCCTCCATGACCCGCTTCAGATCGGTGTGGCAGTTATGCTGGTAGATGCCTTAAGCAGAATAATATGAAAAAACAAAAGAAACCTTCCAAACGATTTTACCGCAAACGGATCGAGCTTTTCCGTTTGATCGAGAAGATAAAGCTCTGGCCCGCCCGAAGCGGCATCCTTCACGGTATTAAATCTATCGATATAATGGGTGACCAGGCCCGTATCACAACGCACTGTAACAAAACGTTCATGGTAAACAACTCCAGAAACAGCCGCGCTGCAAGGTGGCTTCGAAACAAATGGTTCAACGCTACCTGCGCTGCCTGCGGTGTCCCTGACTGGAAACTTGAAAAATACGCATCCACCCAATTCAGGCGTCACTATGGATCACGATTGCTGCAAGAGACCAAACCAGATCAGCCCATGAAAAAATAACGCGGTTCTCTAAAAAACACCGGTGGTCGAACCGTTTGACCAGATCTGTTCCAGAATTGAAATTACAAAGTATAACAGCCAAATCTATCGTTGAACTTAAAGTTCTCCCTTAATTTTTTCTTGTCCATTGCACTTTCTTCATTATAAAAAGATCTTTCGATAATACCTTTTCCAAGGTTTCCATCCGATTCCTAGATTAAAGCGTGTATCGGGTTCTCCCAAAAAGAGAATAATCGAATCCTGAGCGGCAACCTCTTTAACAATATGTAACACCTTTGAAATTAAATCAGACAAGCGTTGATCACTTAAAAAACAGCGTTGTTTGCCTCCACCGATATAAAAAGGAATAAAATTGTCATTAAATGAAAATGCCCTGGTATGGCTATCGCCTATCACCCATATTTTGCTTTGCATAGCCATACTCTCGGTTAAAGTTATGGGTTCATCCAAGAGCCAAGTGCAAACAGCTAACAGCCGACAACCGCCAGGTTGTCCTATGACTCGCCAAATTCCGCTGCAACTTTCGGATCATAGACGGCTTTACGACCGGGACAATCCTTGCGATCACAAAGCTGACAGCTGAAAAAGGGAACCTCTGTGGGAAAATAGATACCGGAAATCGATTTTGCCGGAATCATTAAACAACTGCTGGTGAGGGAAACACCGATGGGGGTTTGTCCGTCTCCAAATAGAGCAAACAAAGACCGCTGCTCTTCCAGCGGCCAGTCCG
The DNA here is from genome assembly GCA_029939655.1 of Desulfobacterales bacterium. Taxonomy (GTDB): domain Bacteria; phylum Desulfobacterota; class Desulfobacteria; order Desulfobacterales; family B30-G6; genus B30-G6. The sequence continues at coordinate 2,596 of JAOZSO010000145.1, read as the reverse complement.
GCAAAGACCCAGGACTCATGAAAGACATGCCTTCGAGGCCGTACCCTGCCTGCAACTCTTTTTCGAGATATTTTCTTGCGGTAGTGAGGGCAACGTTAGCGATCACATCGAGATAGTATTTCACCACCAGATCTTCCTGCGTATCAGCCTGCGCCATATAATGGCTCCCGATGGTGACAACAAACGGGAACACCCGTTCCACCGCTGCCAGGTTTTTTGCCAGTACCCGACTTAGGAAACGAACACCATCCATGCCAATGATTTCGTCCCCCTTTTCATCGATATAGCAAACCCGGTAAACCGCTTTTGCCTGAATATCCGGCAGAACCGTCTGAATGAGATCTTTAGCCTCATCCCAGTGTTCATCTTTTTTCAAGTGAAGCTGCCGTCTGATTTCCCCCAGAGGCAAATCCATGGGTATCTGTTCAAGTATGTGCATATTCCCTCTGACATCAATACCTCTTCTACCCCGTCTATAAATAAATTCAAGCATAAAATTGTAGAGGTGAGTATACACACTTTAGGGACGTACCTTTATATCTTGACTTTTTCAAAATGATCTGCAATGAAATAAGAATGCCACGCAGATCAAGAATAGACGCCCCCGGAGCCTTACATCACATTATTTTGAGAGGCATCGAAAGAAAACCGATTTTTCGAGATAATGCCGATAGAGATAATTTTATTGAACGACTGGAAAATATCTTAAAGGATGACGCAGCAATTTGTTTCGCCTGGTCATTGATGCCCAACCATGTCCATTTGCTTTTAAAAACCGGAAAAATTTCGATTTCAACTATCATGAGACGCCTTCTTACCGGTTACGCAGTCTATTTCAATCGCAAACATAGTCGTGCGGGCCATCTATTTCAGAACCGATTTAAATCGATTCTTTGCCAGGAAGACGCATATCTTTTAGAACTTGTAAGATATATTCACTTGAATCCTCTCCGCGCCGGCGTGGTGCCGGATCTTAAGTCACTTGATCGATACATATATAGCGGTCATGCGACTATAATGGGAAAAAATAAGAATGCTTGGCAGACCACCGATTATATCCTAAAATTTTTTGCTGGCGGGCTATCATCCGCGCGCCGGCGATATCGGGAATATATACAAAAAGGAATATCTGCTGGAGAAAGACCGGACCTTGTCGGCGGAGGTCTCGTTAGAAGTGTTGGTGGATGGCATGCCCTCAAAGGATTGAGAAAAATAAAATCTTATATGAAGGGAGATGAGAGGATCTTGGGTGACAGTGATTTTGTCGAATCCGTGCTACTCTCCTGCCAGGACGAATATGAAAGAAAATATTTATTAAAAACCAGGGGATACGATTTTGATGCCGTTGTCGATCGTGTGGCTGCAGTTCTGGGGATCGACAAGGTAGATATTTTGTCTGCAGGCAGACAACCCACACGAGTAAAGGCTAGGAGTTTATTATGTTTCTGGGCATCGAGGGAACTCGGTATGAGCATGGTGAATTTGTCGAAACGTTTAAAAATATCTCAGCCGACAGTAAGCCAATCCGCAAGCCGTGGAGAAAAAATCGCAAGAAAAAATGATTTGAATTTATTATAATACAACTATAGTAAATTATCAAGGAGCGTCCCCTATTATGATTGAAAAAATTATATCCGGTGGTAGGCCTGGCGCAGAGCGGGCCGCTCTCGATGCATCAATCAAGCTCGGTATGTCGTACGGCGGGTGGATACCCAAAGAAGCCGGCAGACACGGTGGCATGGATGCAGACAGGTACAACCTGATTGAAATGCCCACAACCAATCGGACCGAAACCTTCAAAAAGAATATCAGGGAATCTGATGGAACCTTGATGCTTTCCCATGGAATATTGTCCAGCAACGTAAAAAACAGCACAAGAACGATCCAAAGATACAGCACGCCGCTGCTTCACGTGGATCTGAACAGTACCAGCGCCTTCAACGCCGCATCCCTGATCAATGACTGGGTCATCGACAACGACCTCAACATACTCCATGTCACAGGCCCCTCTGAAAAAGAGGACCACAAAATATATCCGGCAACACTGGATATTCTACAGGCTGTTTATTTCCTGAACCTTACAGAAACCAGCATGAACCAACCTATGGGAGCGCAGGAACTGCTGGCCCAGCCCCTGAAAACCGCGTTACCGCCTAAAACAGCGGCAGCGGCGGTTGACATCATTATCAATGAGATGCACCTGAAGGATCGTACACTCATGGCCAATTTGAGAGAAGAGGAAATCGCCCCCCTTCAATTAACCCTGGGGCTGTACATCAAGAAAAAACTCGATATCTGGTCCCAAGATACGACTTTATACCATTCATGTGTGGCGGCGGCCGAGACGGAAAACCTGGATAAGTCAAACCTGCCCATGGTGTTTATCAAGATGATGTGGAAAAAGCTGAGAGATACACATCGGCTGAGGGTGGTGAAGTGACAGAAGGGTACAAGGATCTCAGGGTTCAAGGGTCTGAGGGTGATACAAGGGTTCGAGGGTTGCTAACAGCTATCAGTGGAAAGCAACATCATAGCCCGAACATTTCATGAAACATGACATAGAATTCTTTAGTTGATTACTACGGCTTCAGGCTGA
>JAOZSO010000144.1:0-7810 GCA_029939655.1 Desulfobacterales bacterium | reverse complement strand
ACTTTCAGACCACCAATGGCAAGAACGCGCCCCCGCAGCGTGATCTCACCGGTCATTGCAAGGTCCCTGTAGACTGGTCTCTTGGCAAGGGTCGATACAATGGCGGTACACATGGTAATTCCGGCGGAAGGCCCGTCCTTGGGAATAGCCCCCTCCGGGATATGGATATGAATATCGTAATTTTTATAAAAATCTTCGTCGATCATCAGCTGTTTTGCCCGGGAACGAACGTAGCTGATGGCTGCCTGGGCGGACTCTTGCATGACATCCCCGAGCTTACCTGTAATGATCTGCTTGCCCTTTCCCGGCATCATCAGCGTCTCTACCGCCAGCAGCTCGCCCCCAACCTGCGTCCACGCCAGGCCATTGACAAGACCGATCTGATCTTTTTCTTCTATCTGACTGTGTTTGAAGGGCGGCGGTCCAAGCAGTTTCTGCACAGTCTTACCGGTAATCCGATAGGGTTTGTCGGTCTTCTTTTTGAGGATCTCCCGGGCAACCTTCCGGCAGATGGAGGCAATCTCACGTTCCAGGTTACGAACACCGGCCTCACGCGTATAGCGTTGTATCATCGTGGTCAAGGCGGTTTTGGCAAAATGAACCTTCTTTCCTTTAAGACCGTTCAATTTTATCTGTTTCGTTACCAGGAAATCGTTGCCGATATGGTATTTCTCGTACTCTGTATAGCCCGGCAGACGAATAATCTCCATCCTGTCCTGCAGCGGCAGGGGGATATCCGGCAGCGTGTTGGCTGTCGTGATAAAGAGGATGTCCGTGAGATCGTAATCGACATCCAGGTAGTGGTCATTGAAGCCGAAGTTTTGCTCCGGATCCAAAACCTCCAGCAAGGCGGACGAGGGGTCCCCTCTAAAATCCATGCTCATTTTATCGACTTCATCCAGGCAGAAAACCGGGTTATTCGCACCAACCTTTTTGAGGGACTGTATAATTTTCCCCGGCATGGCCCCAATATAGGTCCGGCGATGCCCTCGAATCTCGGCTTCGTCCCGGACCCCACCCAACGAGAGACGGACAAACTTTCGGCCGGTTGCCCTTGCAACTGATTTTGCCAGGGAGGTCTTGCCGACACCTGGAGGACCCACAAAGCAGAGAATCGGTCCCCGGATCTTTTTCATCAGGCTTTGAACCGCCAGGTACTCAAGGATGCGCTCTTTGGGTTTATTCAGGCCATAGTGATCCTCGTTGAGAATGACCTCCGCCCGATCGATATCATTGTTTACCTTGCTTCGTTTGAACCATGGCAGGCTTATGAGCCAATCGATGTAGTTTCTTACGACCGTGGCTTCAGCCGACATGGGTGTCATCATCTTGAGTTTTCGAAATTCCTGCCAGACCTTGCCCGTGGATTCCTTGGACATTCGTGTTCTCTTGATTCGCTTCTCAAGATCCTTCAACTCATTGCCGGGATCATCTTCCGTTCCCATCTCTTTTCGGATGGCGCGCATCTGTTCGTTCAGATAATAGTTTTTTTGCGTCTTTTCCATCTGCGTCTTGACGCGACCCTTGATACGCTGATCCATTCTGAAGACCTCTGTCTCCATTTTGGTCAGCGTCATCATAAGCGAAAGTCTTTCCACCAGGGACAAGGTATTCAACAGTCTTTGTTTGTCTTCGATCTTAAACGAAAAGTGGGCGGCTATCGTATCCGCCAGCTGCGACGGATCTGAGATGGCGGAAACGCTGCTCGTCAACTCCTTTGAAATACCCTTGTTGTGCTTGGCATATTCTTCAAAATTCTCGAGAAGGGCTCTTTCCAGCGCCATAATTTCGGTTCTGGATTCATCCGGTTCTCTGAGTTCTTCAACCGCAACCTGGAAGAACTCTTCGTTCTTTATAAAGCGCGTGATGCGTGCCCGTTGCTTTCCCTCCACCAGTGCCTTGACCGTACCATCAGGAAGTCGCAACAGCTGCATGACATTGCCGATAACACCCACCTCGCTGATATCTTTTTCGCTCGGACTGTCGATATCCGCTTTTTTTTGTGTGGAAAGAAAGACCCGCTTGTCACTGCCCATTGCCGTTGCAAGAGCGCTGACGGATTTTTCGCGACCCACAAACAGGGGTGCCACCATATAGGGAAAAATAACAATATCTCTCAGGGGCAGCAATGGAAGCAGGTGCCCGCCTGAGACACTATCTTCACTTTTGAACATTTTAGGCATGTTAACCATGATTCTCTCTTTTTAAGTTGATCATTACACTGTTTTATTGCGTCAGGCTTGTTTCTTTTTCTGTTCGTACAGCAGAATGGGATCTTCATTGTTCAGGACAACATCTTCCCCGATCACACACTCCTTGACATTTTCGATAGAGGGAAGCGTGTACATGATGTCGAGCATGCTCGTTTCCATGATCGCCCGCAACCCCCTGGCACCCGATTTCCGTTTCAATGCTTCCGTTGAAACCGCGGAGAGAGAGCTGTCCGTGAAACGCAGGTTGACGCCTTCTATTTCAAACATGTGCTGAAATTGTTTGACCAGCGCATTCTTTGGTTCTGTCAATATGCGTATCAATGACGACTCGTTCAGTTCATCCAGGGTGGCGATTACCGGCAAGCGTCCCAGAAATTCGGGAATAAGACCAAATTTGATCAGATCTTCGGGCTGGACCATACGCAGGATCTCCCCGATCTTTTTATCTTCTTTTTTGAGGATTTTAGCCCCAAAGCCCAGAGACTTACTGCCCTGACGTCTTTGAACTATCTGCTCGAGTCCGGTGAACGTGCCGCCGCAGATAAATAGGATGTTCGATGTGTCTACCTTGACAAAGTCCTGCTGGGGATGCTTCCGGCCACCTTTGGGTGGAACGCTCGCGGTTGTTCCCTCGATAATCTTTAAAAGTGCCTGCTGAACACCTTCGCCCGAAACATCGCGCGTGATGGATGGGTTGTCGGACTTACTGGCAATCTTGTCGATCTCATCGATATAGACAATGCCCCGCTTGGCTTTTTCGACATCGTAATCAGCGTTTTGAAGCAGAGACAGGATGATATTCTCAACATCTTCACCCACATATCCGGCCTCTGTCAGACTGGTGGCATCTGCAATCGTGAACGGCACCTTTAGAAATCTTGCCATTGTCTGCGCAAGCAATGTTTTACCGCATCCGGTGGGGCCGATAAGCAGGATATTGCTCTTGTTTATCTCAACATCACTATTGATCTGAGCCTCCAGCCGTTTGTAATGATTGTAAACGGCAACCGCGAGCACCTTTTTGGCTGAATCCTGTTCGATAACATATTCATCCAGCATGGCTTTTATTTCTTTCGGTACCAGGAGATTCTGCACATCACCGGTATCTTTTTTCGTTTCCTCTTCGATGATTTCACTGCAGAGCTGAATGCATTCATCGCAGATATAAACGGCCGGACCCGCTATCAGTTTGGTGACTTCTTTTTGATTTTTTCCACAAAAAGAACAGAACAGATTGTCATTACCTTCTTCTTTGATCGCCATTATTTGGCCTCCGCCTCTACAATTTTGTCAAGATCATCCCGGTTTCTGATCACATGATCGACAATGCCGTACGCCTTTGCTTCGGATCCGCTCATAAAATGATCCCGATCCGTATCCTTCTGAATCTGTTTCAAACTCTTTCCGGTGTGGCTTTTCAGAATCTCGTTGAGGGTCTCTTTCATGCGCAGGATCTCTTTGGCTTGAATTTCAATATCCGATGCCTGCCCTTGAAACCCTCCCATGGGCTGATGAATCATAATCCGCGAGTTGGGAAGTGAATATCGTTTCCCCTTTGCACCTGCCGTGAGTAAAAGGGCGCCCATACTGGCGGCTTGTCCAATGCAGACCGTCGTCACGTCAGGTTTGATATACTGCATCGTGTCATAGACAGCCATGCCGGAGGTCACGGTGCCTCCTGGTGAATTAATGTAGAAGTTGATATCCTTGTCAGGGTCTTCGGACTCCAGGAAAAGAAATTGGGCGATCAATAGGTTGGCGATTTCATCATTCATCGCCGTACCGAGAAACACAATCCTATCCTTGAGGAGCCGGGAGTAAATGTCATAGGCCCTTTCCCCCCTGCTGCTTTGATCGATAACCATTGGAATTACTGGCACAATATATCTCCTTATTCGCTCGCTAACCCCGCGGAAATGATACGGGGAACACGCTCGCTATTGCGGTTCCGGATCTTTATCCCCGGTGGCCGCAATTTTTTCGGGTTCTACTTCTTCGATATCACTATTATCAATAATAAGCTTAGTTGCCTTTTTTTCAAGCAGCGCATGCTTAAAAAAGTCCAGGCGGTCTTTGTTTTGATCGTAGAAGCTCTTTATCTGGTCCACGGGCTGATTAAAGTTCTGCGCCATCTCTGCATAGCCGACCTCCAATTCTTCATCGGATAGCTCAAGCTTTTCCTGCTCGATGACCTTGCCCAGTATGATCTGGCGACTTACCTGCTGTTCGGCAGTTTCTCGATATTGCTCTTGATGCTTCTCCCTGCTTAACCCCACGTCTTCCATGGAAGTGTTCTGATACGAAAGCCTTCTTTCCGTGTCGGAGATGATGTTTTCAAGCTCATATTCGATCATGGACTCAGGAAGCTCGAAATCGATTTTCCCGATAATATTCTTGAATATCTGCTCGTTGAGTTCCTGTTCGATGCGCTTTTCATAGCCCTGAGTCAGGTTATCTTTTATCACATTTTTCAAATCTTCTAAAGTTTCAAATTGTCCCATGCTTTTTGCGAAATCATCGTCCAATTCCGGCAACTCTTCTTTCCGGATCTCCGTCAGTGCCACATGAAACTGAATGTCGAGATTTTTAAGCTTCTCATTGTGATAATCTTCCGGGAACGTTACATCAAAATCGATAGTGTCACCGGCTTTCTTCCCCATAAGATTATCATCAAATTCTTTGGCGATATGAGCATCGCCGATTTTCATGGTAAAATTTTCCGTCTTGCCGGTCTCGTCATACGGCTTGCCATTTTTGAATCCCTCGTAATCGATAACCACAAAATCGTCCGATTGAACCGGCCGATCCTCCTCGATCTTGACCTTCTTGGCCATATTTTTCTGCAACATGCCAAGCTGGGCATCGAATTCTTCATTTCCGACCGTGTAATTGGTCCGTTTCAGTGCCAGACCCTTGATGGTAATATCTTCCAGCTCAGGCTTGACGTCCACGGTGGCATCATACGTGTATGAGCCGTTGGCATCCAGTTCGGGAGGATCGATTTTCGGGCTACTGATTATTTTCAGATCCGTTTCCTTGAGCGCTTCCGTAAAAGAGGTCTGAATCAGCTTGGAAGAAACATCTGCCTGAACATCCTTTTTATAAAGTCTCTCCAGCACGGACCGAGGTGCCTTGCCTGGGCGAAACCCTTTGACTTTGGCATTTTTTTTCACGTCCCGATAGGCGCTGTCGAGCTCTGAAGCAACTGTTTTTTGTGGAATTTCTATGTGTAACACCTTCTTGACACTGCTGACATCTTCTACGTTAACTTTCATGGCATTCCTTTCGCGAAAATTTTCATGGTCTTTTTCTATTCCGGTTTATCCGGGTTGGGTCAGGCACTCAATATACTAAGGGCTCGCGGAAAAACAACTTCACATTTTTGCGCGAACCCTTAGTGCCCGACGTCAATTAATCGCCAGGCACTCAAAAATAATTGCTTGTTGGTGCGAGAGGGGAGACTTGAACTCCCACTCTGTCGCCAGAGCTGGATCCTAAGTCCAGTGCGTCTACCAATTCCGCCACTCTCGCATCAGTAAGGTGAAACCCGTTGGGTTTGCCGATCTTACCGCATCTACGGCAACCTCGGCAATCGCTCGAGTTGGGTGGAAAAAGATTTTATTGCCAATCATTTCCATCCGTATACGTGCATCTTGACATTCCCATCGAAACCAGTCAAATTCAAGCAAATACACATCTGGACAAAATAATATCAAACCCTGTGAGTGTCAAGAAAAATTGGTGAAAACACCTGTTATGTCAGTACATTTTAAAAACACTACGATGTTGTTTTTAGGTATTCTGCTAAGTATGACACTTGCGCATGCCGAAAAAGCATACACAGAAGACCGCCATGCCGGCATCATTGTCCTGGATCCAGGCCATGGTGGAAATGACATGGGCGCCCGCGGTTCTGATAACATGACCGAAAAACAGGTAGCCATGACATTTGCCGGTCTGATGACCGAACGGCTTAAAAAGACATACAAAGTGTTTCTCACACGAAAGGATGACTATCAGGTCGATGTCTTTGAAAGACCGGCGCTGGCCAATCATCTTAAGGCGGATCTTTTTGTCAGCATCCATACCGGCGGCAGTTTTCGCAACCAACCAAAGGGGATATCCCTGTTTTATTATGACAACGCCTCAAACAATGCCGCTGCTTTCGAAAATCAGACCACCCATCTAGCGGAACCGTCAAGTGCCATTAAAGCCTGGGGACACAACCGACCTGAGCTTGTAGAAAAAAGCCGGTACCTTACCGAACTGATTCGGAAACGCTTGACCCGGGCAGACGGAAAACACCAAGTAAGCACCAGCGGAGCACCGCTGATCGTGATGTCCGGCGCCGATATGCCCGCTGTCCTGATCGAGATCGGTTATATTACCAACCCCCTGGATGCTAAGGACTTGAACGACGAAACACACTTGTCGAATGTAGCCCGAGCCATCTGCGACGCCATCGACGACTTTTTTTCAAACAAACGCCGTTTATAGCCTTGCGTACCAGGTAAAAGCGTGTTAATTAGCAAACCCTATTTTCACCCAGACCTACCAATGGCAGTTTCTACAAATACGTCGGGGCGTGGCGCAGCCTGGCAGCGCGCCTGCTTTGGGAGCAGGAAGTCGTAGGTTCAAATCCTACCGCCCCGACCAGCCTTCGTTTGAAGCGTAGCGGAAAACGAAGGCTGTCGCGCCGTAGCTCGATAGAGCGAAGGCGGGCTCTAATTGTTAAGCAATCCTATCGCTTCAAACTACGGCTCGGCACGCCAGGCTTTACTCAAAGGCAACGGTTTGGGAAAATCCCATTTTGCTATGAAATTTTACTATGCCTACATTCTGCAGTCTAAGGAAAATTCTAACCGGTTTTACACGGGGTTCACTGAAAATCTTGAATCACGCCTGAAATCCCACAATCGGGGAGATAATCCCCATACTTCCAAAAATAAACCATGGAAGATAAAAACCGCTGTTGCTTTTTCTGATCGCCAAAAGGCACTCGACTTCGAAGCTTACCTTAAAAGCCCTTCCGGCAGGGCATTTGCAAAGAAAAGGCTTTAGTTATTCCCCATTCAAATCGTTGGCTTTTTCGGCAAATCTGCAGAAAGTCGCCGGCCATCTGGTAGGACTGCTGCAATCAACCTTTGCATAATTATGCAATTCTTGACCGCTCATCCTCTTTCGTGTAAAATACGTCATTATCAGAATGTAATGAACACAGGGAGATTGAAACCATGGAAACCTTAAAACAAGAAGCCCTTAATGTCATATCGAAAATGCCGGATACAGCAGAAATCGATGATATTATGTACAGGCTATTCGTTATCGATAAGGTTCGAAAAGGCCAGAGCGCTGTAAAACAGGGTAAGGTCATATCAATTGAAGATCTTAAGAAAGAAATTGAATTCTGGTAGAATGGTCTATCCCGGCAAAAAATGACTTAAAGCAGATCCATGATGGCGTATGGAGTTTTGTTTTTTTCATTCGTTTCTATGACGTTAATATAAAGATCGTTATCTGGCAGTATCAGTCTTTCTGTGTAGGGTCCTGCAACTCAACCTGAAAACTCATCCCAGCAAAGGTCATAGCTTGTGCTC
>JAOZSO010000143.1:0-7812 GCA_029939655.1 Desulfobacterales bacterium | reverse complement strand
TTAAATGACGGAATAAACATCCGTCCTCTTCACCGCCGCTGTCGTTTCTTACCATCCCCTGCCATAACAACGCCATCCGGCATTGTCTGTCGGCCCTGTGCCGTGAAAGCCAGATTTTTCCGATCCTGTTTTTCCAGATAGGCTTTGATGAGTTCCTTGGCAATTGGTGCGGCTGCAGTAGAACCGTGTTCACCGTGTTCAACAATAACGGCAACGGCTATGCGAGGCGCCTCGGACGGTGCATAAGCAACGAACCAGGCGTGGGATTTGTGGTAATCAGAGAGATCCTTCTCTTTTACTGTCTCACCAGCCCTGCTCTTGCGGCTGACCAGCTGTGCCGTACCGGTCTTGCCGCTGATGGGATACTTCTTCAATTTGATACCACGCGCAGTCCCCTTCCTGGTATTGACAGCCTCCCACAGACCTCTCTTGACGATATCCATGGTTTTCGGATTGATGGTCAGAGTTCCCGTAACCACGGGTTCAATATTTTTCACCTCGATACCATCCGCCGCTTCCACGCGCCTGACGATCTGGGGTTGATAGAGGGTTCCGCTATTGGCGATGGCAGACGTCAAAACCAGCATCTGCAACGGCGTTGTCAGGTTGAACCCCTGCCCGATAGACACGTTCAGGGTCTCGCCCTTTTGCCAGGATTCTCCAATACGCTTTTTTTTCCATTCCGAGGTCGGAATCAACCCCTTGCCCTCATTGTCCAGACTGATACCGGTTCGCTCACCCAGCCCGAACATTCTGGCGTACGATGCCAGCTTGTCAACGCCGACTTCCTCGCCAACCTTATAAAAAAAGACATCGCAGGATTCCACTATTGCGCTGACAACATTCATCTCTCCGTGCCCGCCTCTTTTCCAGCAGCGGAAAACGCGATTGCCCATGGCATAATAACCGGGACAGTAATGAGTGGTTTTCAGGTCGATGACGCCCTCCTCCAGTCCGGCAATTGCGGTTACAATCTTATAGGTGGAAGCCGGGGGATATTCCGCCTGGATAACCCGGTTCGTCATGGGATATCCGGGATTTGAGATTAAGGCGTTCCATTCTTTGCGGGACATGCCGCTCACAAAGGCATTCTGATCAAAAGTGGGGCTGCTGGCCATAACCAGGATATAACCGGTCATAGGGTCCATGGCAACCACCGCTCCGACCCGGTCCTGTAACAGCTCCTCCGCCTTTTTCTGAAGTGAGCAATCCAGTGACAAATACAAGTTCTGACCTGGGGTGGCACTGACGGTTCTCAACACCTTGACCACCTGTCCCCTGACATCGACCTCCACCTGCCGACCACCTCGTTTCCCCCGTAGCAGATCTTCATAGGTTTTTTCGGCGCCGAATCGTCCGATAAAATCTCCCCCCTTGCAACCTGCAAAGGCACCGCCCTGCAACTCACGGGCATTAATCTCTCCCAGGTACCCGATGAGGTGAGCAGCATACTGACCATTGATATAATGACGAACCGGACGGATATCCATAACTACACCGGGCAGGTCAAACTTATTAACCTCGATGGAGGCCATGGCATCCCGTCCAATATCCTGTTTTAACAATACAGGTTTATAGGATGACCGGCCATTGCTCGCTCTGACCTTCTCCATCATGTCTTCTTCCGGGATATTTGTGTAGTGCGCCAATTTCTTTAATGTCTGTTCAAGCGGTTTGGCATTTCTGGGAATAATGCGCAAATCAAAGGAAGGGCGATTGTCCACCAGCAACCCGCCTTCTGCATCGAAAATCAGTCCCCGTGGCGCAACGATGCTTTCCAGACGGATGCTGTTGTTTTCCGAAAGTCTGAGAAACTCCTCGCCTTTCATGATCTGGAGATAAAACAAGCGCATGAAGAGGATTGAAAACGCCACTACCACACACAAAATGGCGCCCAGAACCCGCTTATTGAACCATTCGTTTACTACCGTGTTCAGATATCGTTTCAAGAGAACCCCAAATAAAATCGTTGCACGATGTTATAATTATAAATTCGAATATCAAATATCGAATATCGAAACAAATCCCAATACCGAATGCTCAAATGACAGAAACATCGCCGATGGCTTGCAGACGGGAGATTGGTTGTTTTGTTCATTCGAATTTGGGTCATTTGAATTTGTTTAGAATTTCGATATTCGTGCTTCGGATTTGTGACACCTCACCGATACTCCGGCTGGAACGTTTTTAACCACTTTTCCAGGACCACGTGTGCGCGATGGAAAAGAAGTATCAGTATCGGACCTGTGATAACGGAAAATAGCACTTGTGTCAGGACATTTCGGTACAAAAAGACCGGGATCTTTGCCTCCGGCACGAAAAGGGTCATGGTTCCGAGAAAAATGATGTTCTGAAAAAGTATGCTGCCAACCACCACCAGTGGTAATATCATATTGTTGCCGACACGCATAAACCCGATCATCCCAAGAATAGATACGTATAGCCAGAAATAACTGGTCAGGTACAGGCCGAAAGGTCCGCCGGACAATGCATCCATGGCCAGGCCAAAAAAGATGACAAACGGAAAGCCTTCCCGAATTGTCCGGTAAAATCCCAAATAGATGACAAATAACAGAAAAAGATCATACATTCCGCCAAACATGGCAAAGTGCATCGGCAGAGTTGTTTGAAAAACAACCACCAGAAGGCAGACAACCGTGTATAGGAAATAGGTCATGGTTTAGAAAATTTCACAGGTTCCAGAGAATCGATAATAACCAACACTTCCTCCAGTTTTTCAAAATCGACATAGGGTATTACGAACACCTTTTGAAAAATGCCCGAATTCGGCTTGATGACCTCATGGACATAACCGACCCGAAGTCCTTTGGGGAAAACACCATCCAGTCCGGAAGAAATAATGATATCACCTTCGGTAATGTCGTGGCGACGAAGCACATAGTCGAGACGAAGTTTGTCGGAAGACTCTCCTTTGACAATCCCCCTTGAACGGGTGGATTGTGTCAGAGCATCAACTGCACTGTTCTGGTCTGTTATCAATAAAACCTTTGCGTAACTGCTTGAAGCATCGGTTACCAGGCCTGCAATACCGTCCGGGGTCACCACCGGCATGCCCCTCTGAACACCTTCATCCGTACCCTTGTCGATAACGACTGATTTGAGCCATGGCGATGGGTCTTTCCCCACGACCGCCGCGACCGTCACTTGCCTTTTCAGATCAGGCTTAAATTCGAGCAGACTTTGAAGTCTGGCATGGGACAGTTCGAGCTCTTTCAGGCTGTTGTTTTTTTCATTTGCAATCTTCAGGGCTTTGATCAGACTGTCATTCTCCCGGGAAACACCCACAAGATCGAAATAGTTTCTCCAGATGTTTTGGGCAAAATGGATACCGTTCGATGCAAATTCCTGGAAAGGGGATACAAAAAAAAGGGCGACTTGCCCGATGCGCGTTGAGGGGGTTCTGTCCTGGCTATTTACCGATAGAATGATGATATTGACCGCAATCAAAATGATTGCGCCAACAATCATGATCATCTTTTTCGAGAACATGAAATTATGTGATAATTACCTGTTTTAATATTTCAAGATTGTCAAGCGCCATACCTGAACCCAACGCGACAGTTGATAGCGGGTCTTCCGTAATTTTGATGGGGAGACCGCTTTCCTCTCTCAATAATTTATCCAAATTCTTCAGCAGCGCACCACCACCTGTCAAAACGATACCACTGTCCACAATATCTGCCGCCAGTTCCGGCGGTGTTTGTTCCAGCGCCATTTTAACCGTCTCGACGATAGCATCTATCTGCTCCGAGATCGCCACACGAATCTCTTCAGAATCGATGGCCAGAATTTTGGGGATACCGGATACGAGATCTCTTCCCTTGACTTCGATGGTCGAAATATCGTCAGGATCAGGGTAGGCGTTGCCGATGGTCGTCTTGATGATTTCAGACGTCCGTTCGCCGATGAGCAGATTGTATTTCCGTTTGATATACTGGATAATGGCTGCATCCATCTTGTCACCCGCCACCCTCAAGGAACGACTGTAAACAATGCCTGCCAGAGAAATCACGGCCACTTCTGTTGTCCCGCCGCCGATATCGACCACCATGTTGCATGTCGGTTCCGAGATGGGTAGGCCCGCACCGATGGCGGCAGCCATGGGCTCTTCAAGCAGAAAAACCTCTCGTGCGCCTGCTGATTCAGCGGATTCTCTCACCGCCCGCTTTTCAACCTGCGTAATTCCGGAGGGGACCGCTATGATGATTCTAGGCCGTACAAATGTACGTCGGTTATGAACCTTGTGAATGAAATGGCGAAGCATCGCTTCTGTGATATCAAAATCCGCAATGACACCATCCCGCAGAGGACGGATGGCAACGATATTGCCGGGAGTCCGGCCTACCATATTTTTGGCCTCCAGCCCCACCGCCAAAACACGGTTTTTTGCATGCGCATCGGTTCGTATAGCCACAACCGATGGCTCACTAAGCACGATCCCTTTGCCCTTGACGTAAACCAGTGTATTAGCTGTTCCAAGGTCAATAGCAAGATCGCTTGAAAAAACACCCAGAAGTTTGTCGAAGAAAATATTCATAACACCCCGATTCTAGAGATAAAATCGTTTCACGATTTTATGGAACGCGACGATGTCGCTCATAAGGGCGAAAAGCTTGCCGGTCTTGAAGTTGATTTGTCCGCTTGTTTTCGCCAAAATATTTTAAT
Organism: Desulfobacterales bacterium; assembly: GCA_029939655.1. GTDB lineage: Bacteria > Desulfobacterota > Desulfobacteria > Desulfobacterales > B30-G6 > B30-G6. The sequence continues at coordinate 3,126 of JAOZSO010000143.1, read as the reverse complement.
CCTTAATTTTGATGGTCTCGCAAAAAGTCAGAAAAGCTACTTTTTACGAGAGTGTTTTGTATTTGGTGTTTAGTGTTTTGGAGTTTAACAGCTTGGTATATCGGCATATATTCCATGCTAAATACAAAATACTAAACACCAAATACTTGATGAATTCGACTTTTTACGAATTCATCAATTTTAAACGCGCATCTTACGGTTGAACAATCACTGTTTATAACAGATAAGCGTTATCAAAAATCTTAAATTATAACAAGAATAAAATCGCGCCGCGATTTTATTTGATGCGGCTTCGCCGCTATATTAGGGTCATTTGCTTCGCGTCATTTGTTGTCATTCGCTTCGCTGTCATTCATTGTCGCTACGAGCAACGATAAATGACGCACAAAGTGCAAATGTCATCCGGAGGACAAATGTCGCGCAAAGCGCTAATGACATCCGTAGGATTAATGTCGCCCGAAGGGCAAATATCAGCGCAGCGTCTCCATCACCGTATCATGCAGAATCGGCCGGAAATCCCGAATTTTTTCATTGTCGCGACTCGGATGAACCCGATTGGTCAAAAGAATGACGATAACCGAACGATCCAGATCCATCCAGAAGGACGTGCCTGTAAACCCCAGATGCCCGACACTATTCCGGGAGAAATAACAGCCGCCGGCCGACCCTTTTGCGGCTGGGCGATCAAATCCAAGCGCCCGCTCGGTTCCTTTTCCATAATCCAGAAATTCTCTGAGCAGGCCCGGTTGAAAAATGTGATGTGACGGACCTCCTGAATACGTACCAAGTAATTCCATGAGCAGACAATGAACATCAGCAGCGGTACCGAACAACCCCGCATGACCGTCCACGCCACCCACGATATAGGCATTCTCATCATGAACGACACCCCGAATCCGGGTTTGACGCCAGGAGCACTTCTCGGTTGCGGCAAATCGATCTGCCGGCAACGGGTGCTCCGGGTCCACAAAAAACAGATCCTTTAACTGCATCGAAAGATAGATTTCCTTACGCACAAATTCATCGAGACGACTACCGCTGACCGTTTCGACAATCCCGCGCAAAAGCATAAAACCCAGGTCGCTGTAAACCACCTTTTCCCCGATGGGGTATGCTAGTGGCTCATCCAGAATCATAGTCAGGATCAACTCTCGTCTCCTGGATGGTTCTGCTGCATCCAGTTCCCTGAAATAGGGACGGTAATCAGGCAAACCCGAATTGTGGTACAACAGGTGTCTGACGGAGATCCCCGCCTTGTCCGTCCCCCTGCAGGGTACCATGAAATCGCCCAGGGTGTGGTCCAATGTCAGTTGAGTGTGTCCCATCAACTTCATGACAGCCAAGGTCGTGGCAAGGGGTTTGGTCAGCGATGCCAGATCAAAAATAGTCTGAGTCGAAACCGGCGTGCCGGTGGTCAGATCGGCCTGCCCGAAAGCCTGGTGGACCAGGACCTTACCGTGTTGCGAAGCCAGAAGGACGCCGCCCGGAAAAATCCCATCTGATACGGCATCTTGCATTAATTTCTGAGCGGAATTCAACGAGGACATACAGGAGAGCCTCATATAATCTTACTATTAATCCGGCGAGTTAATACGCCACGGTTGTCATTCCCGCGAAGGCGGGAATCCAGAAAGATACTGGATGCCGGATCAAGTCCGGTATGACAGGGGTCGGCTATTTAGTCGCCAGGTTAATAATCCAATGTTGGATAAACAGAAAAAGACCTTTTATCACGAAAGTACGAAGTCACGAAAAAGGATATAAAATATTTCGTGTTTTCCCTATTTCGTGTTTTCGTGATTGCTTTTATTTTTTTGCCACACAATACACAAACTTTACAGTTAAGGGATTAAAGCAAAGCGGCCTCATTATATATCAATGCTCCCTGATCCGTGTCGAGTGTGGCCCGGATGCCCATGGGGATGGTCATATTTTCATCACCATGACCGATATCAAACCCTCCCAGGATGGGGATCTGCATATCTTCAAACTGGGCCCTTACGATATCGCAAATGGCCTCATACTTTGCGCAATTGTGGAAGCTGCCCATAGCAACACCTGAAATGCCTTGAAAACAGTCTGCCATCTTCATCTGATACAACATCCGGTCGATCTGGTAAGGTGCCTCACTGATATCTTCCACCACGAAGATCTGTTTCCTGTATGTTGGCGAATAGGACGTTCCCAGCAGATGACAAAGGGTTGCCAGATTTCCTCCGGATACCACGCCCATCGCTTTACCGGGGTTGATTACCCTGGGGTTTCCCGGCCGGATTTCAAGGGGTTGATCCGAGGTTACTGCACGATAAAAAGACGCTCTGGTCTTTGGGCTTGCCTGGCCGAGTGTGGTGATATTTGGGCCATGAAAAGCCACGAGTCCACTTCTGGTGGTAATGGCCGCAATCAATGCCGATATATCGCTGAACCCAAGAAATATTTTTGGATGATGTCGAAGCAGATCATAGTCGATGAGATCGAGAATGCGCAGGGAGCCATAGCCGCCCCTGTCCATGAGGGTGGCTGTGGTGCCCGGTTCTCGCTGGAGCGTTTCGCGCACCAGAAAGAGGACCAGCAGGGCAAAGAGGGCATAGGCCACCGCCGCCGCCACAAAGGCCGAGGAATAGGAGACGGCGGCCACAAAGCCGCCGATGGCAGGACCGACGGCGATGCCGAGGTTGTTGCTCATCCGCAGCAGGGCATAGGCGCTGGGCCGCCCCTGGGGCTCGATCAGGTCGGCGACCATGGCATTGCTGCCCACGCGAAAGAGGGGGCCAATGGCGCCCATGAGGACCATCAGCACCGCCCAAAGGGGCAGCCCCTTGGCCTGGGTCATGGTCAGGTAGAGCAGCCCGTTGGCGATCAGGCTGACGAGCATAACCCCTTTGCGGCCAAAACGGTCCATTAATTCGCGGTCGGTCTTCGGTTTCGTCACTCAGGCCGCCTGTTTGCGGGGGGAGTGGTGCTGCTGTGCTGGTGCTTCTATCTTATTATACTAGCCTTCATACACTTTCGACGAACCCTGTATCCGATTTTTGGATTTACTGCCGAATCGCCGCGAGATCCCATAGCCGGATGCTTCCGTCGAGGTGGCTGGATAGGGCGTGGGCGCCGTCGGGCGAAAGCGCA
>JAOZSO010000142.1:0-7845 GCA_029939655.1 Desulfobacterales bacterium | reverse complement strand
CATTGGATCACCCATTTCGCTCTCTCTATGGTGAAAGCCGAAAGTTGAGTTAATAACAAATGATTTAAAAAGGGTAGGGCCGGGACGGCCCTACCCTTTTTAAATTTAGATATCATAATACAGAAAAAATTCGTGCGGATGGGGTCGTAATTTGATGGGATTGACCTCGTTTTCCGTCTTGTAGTCGATCCACATATCGATAGCATCCTGGGTAAAGACATCACCCTTTTTGAGAAAATCCTGATCTTCTTTCAGCGCGTCAAGCGCTTCATCCAGGGAGCCTGGAGCAGAGGGAATTTCGGCCAGTTCTTCCGGTGGGAGATTGTAGATATCCTTGTCAAGCGGATCGCCTGGGTCCATTTTATTTTCGATGCCGTCGATGGCCGCCATGAGCAGGGCGGAAAAGGCAAGGTATCCATTGCATGATGGATCCGGGGTCCGGAATTCGAGGCGCTTGGCTTTGGGTGAGGATGAATACATGGGAATTCGAACAGCCGCACTTCTGTTACGACTGGAATAAGCCAGGTTGACAGGGGCTTCAAATCCCGGCACCAGGCGTTTATAGGAGTTGGTTGTGGGGTTGGTGAACGCACAAATTGCCCTGGCGTGTTTCAGGATGCCGCCGATGGCCCAGAGTGCTTCCTGGGATACACCGGCATATTTGTCTCCGGCAAATAGTGGATTGCCATCTTGCCAGATGCTGAGATGGGTGTGCATGCCGCTTCCGTTGTCTTCAAAGAGTGGTTTTGGCATGAACGTCACCGTATGGTTGTTCCTGTAGGCCACATTTTTTAGTACGTATTTGAACCACATGAGCTGATCCGACATCTGCAGGAGCGGCTTGAAACGCATGTCGATTTCTGACTGCCCTGCCGTTGCCGCCTCGTGGTGCTGGGCTTCGGTTTCGATGTCGAGGCTTTCCAGTACCAGGAGCATTTCGGTCCGGAGATCCTGGAATTTGTCCATGGGCGGTACCGGGAAATAACCTTCCGTGTGGCGGGGTTTGTATCCGAGGTTGGGGCCTTCGTCCCGACCGGAGTTCCAGATGCCTTCAATAGAATCGATTTCGTAAAATGCCCGGTTTTTGGAGGACTCGAAGGCGATGTCATCAAAAATAAAAAACTCAGGTTCAGGTCCGATATAGGCAACGTCCCCGATTCCGGTACTTTTCAAATAGGCCTCCGCTTTCTGGACGATATACCTCGGGTCCCTGGAATAGGGCTCGCGCGTTAGCGGGTCAAATATGTTGCAAAGGAGCACCAGGCTGGTTTCCTTGTAAAAGGGATCGATTTTTGCTGTCGTTGGATCCGGAATCATCAACATGTCGCTGGCGTGGATGGGCTGCCAGCCGCGGATACTCGATCCGTCAAAGCCGAAACCATCTTCAAAACTTGATTCATCCAGCTCCCTGATTGGAACCGTGAGGTGCTGCCACAATCCCGGGAAGTCCATGAAGCGCAGGTCCACGACTTTCGCGCCGTTCTCCTTGGCCATTTCTAATACGTCTTTGGGTGTCATTGGGTTCCTCCTTGTTTGGTCCTATAATCTATCTCAAAAACATTCAGGTTAGATGGCATCAATGCCCTTTTCTCCGGTACGGACACGGATGGCTTCCTCCACAGAAAAGATAAATATTTTACCATCACCGATTTTACCGGTGTTGGCTGCGTCACGGATCTTTTCCACCACCTGATCCGCTATTGCAGTGTCGACAACGAGTTCGATCTTGATTTTGGGGATAAAATCGACAACATATTCAGCACCACGGTAGATTTCCTTGTGGCCCTTTTGTCGTCCGTATCCCTTGACCTCTGAAATGGTCATTCCCTGAATACCGATTTCATTGAGGGCTTCTTTGATGTCATCCAGTTTGAATGGTTTTACAATGGCTTCAATCTTTTTCATCTTTCTTGCTCCTTTGTTGCTGTGTCGAGTCATGCTAAATGATTTTAGGTAGTCGCTGATAAATTACTTCTTTGATGAATAATACCTGATTTTCAGCATCGACTTTCTGGCCGTCGACGTCTCTTACATAGAAAACATCCACAACCTGATCGATATTTGTCGAAATTTTGGCGACCCAGATATCGAGGCCGGCCTGGTAAAGGGCGTCGGTAATGGCAAATAAAAGGCCGGGGAAATCATAGGTAAAGATCTCTATAATTGTAAAGAAACTGGAACTTTTATTGTCTACATTCACCTTATGAGGTCTTTTGGAAGCCCTGGGTTTGATGGCGGAAGCGACCTTCATCTTTTTTTCAAGCTGACTTGCGAGGTCCAGATCACCTGAAAGCGCAGATGTCAGATTCCTCTCCGCAATTGTCCAGCGTTCATTTTCGAAAACCTTATCCAGTGGTGGCTTGAGAGTGAAAATATCAAGAGCTATATTGTTGCGCCAGGTGAAAATCTGGGCATCCAGAATGTCGAGATTGTTTAACGTTAACATTCCGGCGATTTTGGAAAAGAGACCGGGTTTGTCTTTAGCGCAGATTCTTACAATTCGTGTGTTGGCCGCCTCATTTTTGGAAATATGCCAAACGAATTCTCGATCGTTCATATTTTGATATAGTGCAATATCCTCCAGAATATTGATAACCGGCATGGTCAGAACATATCTGGGCGACATGATATTGAATGTAGCTGCCAGGCGACTTCTTTCATCAGGTGTTGCCGCTGACGCCAGAATCGTATCCTGTTTTTTCTCGATGGTCTGTACCGCGTGCCGACTTGCCAGTTCACCCTTTTTCAGGATATTCATCACTTTCAGGAAAAGATCTCTAAGGAGTGCCATGGTCCACTCACTCCAGGCATTCTGGCCGGTTGATACGGCATCTGCAACCGTCAGGAGAAACAGCATTTGCAGTCGGCTGACTTTTTTAATGATTCTGGCACACATGATGGCTGTTTCTTCATCGTGAATGTCTCGGCGTGTGGCTGTTTTCATGAGCAGGAGATGCTGTTCCACCAGAAACGATGCCATTTCGATATCGTATTCTGAATAGCCGAAACCGGCCATTATCTTCCGGGTAATTTTGGCACCTGTTTTGGCGTGATTTTTCTCCGGGGCACCTTTCCCGATATCGTGTAGAAGTGCAGCCCAGAGAAGGCATTTTCGGTTTTTCAATTCCTTCCAGACATTGCCGCAGATTGGGCATCCTGAATTGTCCTGGTCCGTCCCAAAGGCCCTGACGGTCTGCACGGTCCTCAACGAATGTTTGTCGACCGGGTAAACATGGTATTCGTCATACTGGATTCTGTTGACGATACCTTTCATTTCCGGAATGAGGCTCACAAGACATCCTGAATCCAGCATTTCTCCGAGAACGTCGATGGTGAAAACAGGTTCTTTAAGAATGGTTTCAAGTCCCTTCAACACCTGCTTGTCGGTTCTGACCTCATTGTCAATAAGGTGACGAAATTCGCTGACAATTCGCTTGGCTTCACCACTCAATGGAATTTTTAAACGCGCGCTTTCTTCGAATATCCGGACAAGAAGTGCCGGTGAATTCAACACGGCTTCTGAAGACTCAAAATCGAGCATGTCGCGATTCACCGTCAGGCCCTCTACGTGAACCGATAAACGGTATCGATTTTTTTTGCTGTAGGTCTTGACATAACCGTGTTCGCTGAGAAACATCAGGAACTGCTGTTTCATGAAATCCATATTGGCGTGTAGTTTGCCCAGAAATGTCTCCACGGCCTGCTGGCCCGAACGCTTTTTAAAATGCATGGATTTCGCCAGCTGGATCTGATTTTCAAAGTAAAGCTGGTCGCTTTTTCTTTTGGATGTCAAATGCAGACGGTTGCGTACGTTCCAGATGAAGGAAAGCCCCTTTCTGATGGATTGGTATTCTTCATGGGACATATAACCGAAATATTCAAGGTCTCTGGGGTGCCGTATGTTCAATTTAATTCGGCCGATCCATAGCATGGTGTGATAATCCCTGAGGCCGCCTTGCCCTTCTTTGAGATTCGGCTCGAGTAGATAGGTTGAATCGCCGAACCGGAGATGTCTTTCCCGGCTTTGATCCACCAACCAGGTGATGATTTTCCGGGACTGTTTTTTCAATACCTTTTGGCGGAGAGTGTCCAGTAGATTTGAAAACAGGATAGACATCCCGCAGATAAACCTGGCGTCCAGGATAGGTGTCAGAACGATGGGATTCTTTCTTGCAAGTCTGATGCATTCTTTGAGTGTGCGGGTTGCATAACCAACTTCAAGGCCCAGGTCCCATAGCGGGTAAATGATTTCCTGAATCAGTGCTTCTGCTGCCTTGGGCACCTCGTTTTGAAACAGGAAAAGGATGTCCACATCCGAGTGAACGCATTGCTCTTCACGCCCGTAGCCACCTAGGGCAATCATGGCATAAGGGTTTTTGTAAAGCGCCAGTTTTGGACCCACCAGGCTGTGTTCGAAACTTTCCCGAAAATAATCGTCCAGAATGCCGGCGTGCCGGTGCATAAAGTCAATTGGCTGCATCTCCGACAACGCGGATATCAGCTGCTCCCTTCTTTGTTTCAGGGTATCGGATATATGGTTGAAAGGGTGGTCCATATTTGTTAATCGCTTGCTTCTGTTTTTTAACTTGATGCAAAGTATATAGCAAATGGCGTGCCAAAACGAAGGTTTAGAATATTACTTAATGATATTGATGTGATAGGTTGTGGCAGATTGAGAAGTGGTGGGTGGATATTACAAATATGTTAATAAAAACAATTAAAAATTACAATAATGTAATATAGGTTTAGACTATGGGTTCACGTAAAATGACCATATTTTATCAACATGTTGCCGAAGATCTTGAAACGTGCCGGATGGTACCGTGAGAGGTTTTTCAGACAGATTCAAGCGGTGAACAGTGGCGCGATAAACCAGGTAGATTCGTCTCAGGAGATGGGCGACCTTTTCATCCAGGATACCTGTTTCAGAAAGCGCCTGAATTTGCCGGACATTGTCCGGGTAGGTTACCAGTTCATTGAATCTATGGGCATTTAAGAGAACCAGGAACTGGACAAGAAATTCGATGTCAACGATGCCGCCCCGATCCTGTTTCAGGTCGAAACGGTCCGAATCTTTTTGCGTCAGGGTACTGCGCATTTTTTCCCGCATGGTGAGGACCTCTTCCTGGAGTGCCGCTTTTCGACGTTTGCGGATTAGTATATCCTTTCGAACCCGCTTGAACCAGTCTGTCAGGTGCTTGTCACCAATAATGGCTCGTGTTCTCAGCAGGGCCTGGTGTTCCCAGGTCCTTGCATCTTCGGACTGATACGCCTGAAAAGACGTGAAGTGGCTGACAAGCATCCCCGAGCTTCCACTGGGTCGCAGGCGCATGTCGATTTCATATATCCGTCCCGCCGCTGTATGTGTGGTTAACAGATGTAGTACCCGCTGCCCTAATCGGGCATAGAACTGTGAATTTTCGATGGGACGATTCCCGCTGGTCCGGCCTTTATCACCCGCATGGATAAATACAATGTCCAGATCAGACCCATAGCCGAGTTCAAGTCCGCCCAGCTTACCGTAGGCGATGACCGCAAAACCTTTTTCACAGGGATTGCCGTTTAGGCTTGCCGATGGCCTGCCGTGTTTGGTGATCAGGTGTTGCCACGACAGATTGACAACTTTCTCCAGAATGGTTTCCGCGATATCGGATAGATAATCACTGACCCGCATCAACGGCAGTACGTCCGTGATATCAGCAGCCGCAACGCGCAACTCGTTCACCTGGCGGAATATGCAGAGTGCTTCAATTTGATATTCCAGATCGCCTGATTCAATTTTATTCAACCGGCGGTTTAGATTATCCCTTAATGCACCCTTTTCAGGTGGCGAATAGAGTGTTCGGGGATCGATGAGTTCGTCCAGGAGTACCGGGTGACGGGAAAGGAAGGTAATGATCCACGGGCTGGCATTGGCCAGGCGTATCAAATGCTCCAGTGCACCCGGATTTTCCAGCAGGAGAGACACGTAATTGGTCCTCCGCTGGATCGTTTCAATGAGGTCGATGATGCGTTTCAAGACAAGGTCCGGCTTTGGTGAGCGTGACGTGACCTTCAGGACTATGGGAATCAGTCTGTCGATCTTGGCCCTTCCTTCACGGCTCAACGCCCTTGTCCCCGGGCTGTTTTTAAAATGATCCAGAAGTGTTACGATGGCTTCAGGCGTTTTAAACCCTGCATTGGATAGCTCACGGCAGGCGTGCTCATCCACGCTGGTGCTTGTCCAGAGATATGCAAGTTCCTGGGTGTTTTCGTTATTGCAATTCGCTTTGGTTTCCGGGTGCTGGGAGGCCAAAAGGTTACTGAAGTGGCGCTGAGCAATGTCTGTATGCTGCTTCAGACGGGATGAGAACGATTCCCAGTTGTCAAAGCCCATAGCCAGGGCAAGCCGAAGTCTTGCTTTGAGTTTTTTTGGCAGATCGTGGGTTTGCTGGTCCGAAAATTCCTGGAGGCGGTGCTCTGTATTTCGTAGAAAGCAGTAGGATGCCTGGAGTTCATCCCGTGTTTTTGGTTCAATATAATTTTCGTTTGCCAGGGTATCGAGGATGTGCTGAATGCGTTGGTCCTGCAACCCCGGGATGATACCGCCCCTGATCAGTTGAAATACCTGACCGAAAAATTCGATTTCACGAATGCCTCCGGGTCCCAGTTTGATATTGTTCGCCAGACCTTTTCGTTTGACCTCGATGGAAATCTTTTGTTTCATGTCGCGCAGAGAATCAAATGCACCGTAGTCGAGATAACGTCTGTAGATAAAGGGTTTGAGCCGTTGGATAAGGATTTCCGCGGCGGGTTTGTCTCCAGCCACCGCTCTGGCTTTGATCCATGCATAGCGTTCCCATTCCCGTCCATGGAACTGATAATATTTCTCCGTATTTTCAAAACTCATCACCAGGGGGCCGTTCTCACCGTCAGGTCTCAGCCGCATATCGACACGGAAAACCTGACCATCGGATGTTAATTCAGAAAGGGTTTTAATGAGATTTCTGCAAAGCCGGACAAAGAATGCATCATTGGAGCTGGGCTGTTCAGGATGATCGGTTTTCCCCGCTTCAGGGTAGGCAAATATCAAGTCGATATCAGATGAAAAATTAAGCTCTTTGCCACCCAGTTTTCCGAGTCCAAAGACTGCCAGGCGTTGCCGGGAACCATTATTAGCACGGGGAATGCCGTCCACTCTGCATTGCAGGTTATAGAGAACCGAAAGGGAACAATCGATGCAGGCATCGGCAAAAGCAGAGAGATCTGCCATGGTTTCTGCAAGTACTGCACGCCCGGAAAGATCCCGCCAGGCGATGCGAACCATTTCGCGTTGCCGAAAAGTTCTCAACAGGCGCTGCAATATAGAGATCTGGTTTGTCAGCCCGGCATTGGTCAGATCGGTGGTGGGCCCATGATCAAAATCAGCCAGAATACTCTTGACATGTTTACGATAAAAATCGGCCGGGTATGCTTCAAACAAATGCCTGCTTTCGAAAAGATTCAACAGCATGCCGGGGTCCCGGAGACAGCGTTTGGAAACAAACTCACTGAACCCCCAGACCCGATGCAATTCCACTAAAAAGTCCTTGTCCGCTTCGATAATTGCTGCGTGCGCTTCTGCGGTCCGGGAATATGTTTCCCAGTGACTTTTGGCATTGTTTATGATTTCCAGCGGAATGTTTGTTTTTTCAGGGTCCATATTTGCTCCATCAATCAAAAAACGTATCTTACAAATTCATACCACAATTTTATTAAATGTTGAAAAAAAAACCTAAACAAGTTTTAATAATCTGCACTAAGGGTTCGCGCAGAAATAAGTTCACAGAGTTTCAGAGTTCAGGCGCCCGTTCAGCAAGGCGCGAA
>JAOZSO010000141.1:0-7923 GCA_029939655.1 Desulfobacterales bacterium | reverse complement strand
GTAAAATTCTCCTGCAAGCTCACCAAGCCAATACAATACAATGCTTTGCACTTTGAAAATATAAGGGGCGTCTTAAAAAATAGGCTATCGCAATAAAAATAAAACTACCAATTGTTAAACCTACCGGCAAATGCGTAAACGCAGGGTGCAGTGGATGATTATACCCAAAACCCGATAGAAACGCATAAATATGAGATGACATTGTGACTCCTTATGATCACCGAGCTGTGAAAAGGACTCTGATACTGACTGTAATAAAAAAGGCCACGCGCAGGTATAACGGGGCCTTTTCTTAAGAACCACTATGATAAAAAAGGAAAAATATTACTTGAACTCATGTACAAGAATAAAATCGTTTTTGGCCCTTGTTCCATGACAACCTACACACCCATTTGGCTTTCCAAACTTATCAGCTTTTCCCTCGGGTGAATATTTTGCCCAAAACCAGTCACCGGCATCCGGATTGTAGCCGACAACTTTGTACATTACTGTTATTGCTTTGAGCTCTTTGTCTTTCCCATAATTTTCCTTGACCGCAATGGACCCATATTGGACGGGTGGTTGCGAAGAATTCAATGCCCTGTTATTTACAAATACCTTATGCAAAGGACCATGGGGAGCTCGACCCGGTTGCATACCTTGATGATCGGGCCAAAATCCCCATTTTGTGTATGGGCTTTCTTTTGTGATATGCCCCCACAATGCATCCGGGTCAGGGCTTGGCATTTCAGCAGAAACCATGGTTCCAAAAATAAGGATAATTACTGTTACGATTAAGGTCATTTGCTTTTTCATTGGGTCCTCCTTCATAATATTAGAGGGTTATAGGCAGATCACTTTAGGATTTTATACGATGATATGTTACAATGTGTCAATAACTAACAATATATGGTTCTTCTCCCAGCCCATATTGCTTATAGTGTTCCTTGGGTTCTTTGTGTTTATTGAGTTGTCATCGGGAATCAGTACACCGTTTTTAACACGTCACTTTTTCAGCAACCCAACGAACCCAATGAACGCTATTTCCCTCGACCTCTGATTTCCTAAATTGCATAAAATACGAAGGTGTGATAATTCTCGGTATGATTGAAGCATACCCTGCAGCCCCGATAAATCGGGATTTCCGTTTTTCTTCAGAAAACTACAGGGAATGCGTTTGCTCCTGCCGGTTCAAAACTCGACAGATGGAGTCCTCATGTTTGCTAGGGCACTAAAAAGCAATGTTATCATCAGCATAGCCGTTTTATTGTTTATCGGCATGGTTCTCATCGATTTTGTTGCCATTAGAACATTTCAGCAACAGGCCATCCAGGTTGAAATAGACAAATGCGCACTGCTGGTTACGATGGTCGAGAATGATCTGGCTTACAAAGAAGACCTTTCGAACTTCCCGCTTTCCCCCGAACTTAAAAATAGGATTTTGCCTGTATTCAGCGATACCGGCATATCGTGCGCACGTATACAGTCGCTGGGTGATCGTACGGTTTTGTTGTTCGGTGACAGTTGCGAACAGCACCATCAACTCGAAAAAAAAGTTAACAAGGCCATTGAATCAGGTCAACGAAAGGTCGAATTTTCCGGATCTGTGTGGGGTGTATACTGGTGGCAACGGAAAAGTATGGTTTTTTCCACGCCGCTGATGGTAGGGGGACATGTTGTTGGTGGTATCAGCCTCGCCAGAAACCTGGAAGCGTTGTATCAGGATCTTCGCAACGCACAGAAATTTGTGTTCATCTACATTCTCATTAATATTGTTATTCTGACATTCATCGGATTTCATCGGCTTTTTAAAGTATTTCTGGAACCCATCGAAAGACTGGCCAAGAGAGCGGAGAACTATCAGGAAACCGATGGGGCTTTTTTCCCTGTTCGGAAACAGGACAACGAATTACACATTCTATCAAGATCCTTGAACAGCATGACTCGGCGGATCACAGAAGACAAAAACAAGTTGCAGAATGCAGTTCACAGGCTGGAAAAAACCAATACCGAACTCAATAAGGCCCAGGAAGAGATTATTCGTGCTGAAAAACTGGCCTCTGTTGGTAGACTCGCTTCTGGGATTGCACATGAGATCGGAAATCCCATCGGCATTATTATGGGATATCTGGAGTTGCTCAAACAGGGCGATATTCAAGCGCAGGAAAAACTGGATTACATTCTGAGGACCGAAAAAGAGATCCACCGAATGGACACCGTGATCAGGCAGCTGCTGGATCTATCGAGACCGTTGGCTGTCGATTCAAGTGTCGTATCCATCCACGAAGTTATCGATGATATCGCAAATGTTCTGAACGTGCAGCCGCTCATGTCGAATATTGAATTGACCCTTTCCCTTGAAGCCCAATCTGATCAGGTGTTGGCAGACCCGAATCAGTTACGACAGGTGTTTTTGAACCTCGCTATCAATGCGGCAGATGCCATTGCCGCTGACCGTGAGGGGAAACAAGGCAGGCTTGAAATTATGAGTGAAGTCACCAAAAAAAGTTTGGCCCATAAGAAACGCTTTATCAAAAGCATAAACATCCGGTTCATCGACAACGGCCCCGGGATACCCCAAAAGAATCTGGACAATATCTTTGATCCTTTTTTTACAACCAAAGCGCCTGGCAAAGGGACAGGTTTGGGACTCTATGTCTGTTTCATGATCGTTGATTCACTGGGTGGAAACATACAGGCTCACAGTACAGAAGGGCAGGGGATGACGATGACCATCACTCTTCCACTGGCCGAATGATTCATTGATTTTCATCTGTCATTTAACTTACGGGGGGTATCAAACGTGTCATTACGCCTTCGGCTGTCGTTAGCCCTTCGGGCGACATTAGCACTTCGTGCGTTATTAATCGTAACTGTTTGCTACAATAAATGACACGAAGTAAATGACTACTGATCATCTCTCTCCCGCGTAGTTGTAAAAATGTAAAAAAGATCATTCCACTTGCTTAGGACTATACAATCAGGATTCGAGGGGCCAAGGGTTCCAGGTTTCAAGTGGGATGCACTGTATAATTTTATGGTTGCAGACTGTTAGCTCTGAGTTCTTGACCCTTAGCAGTTGACGGATCAAAAACTAAAAACCAAGAACCAACAGCAAACACTCGGATCCTTGACCCCTTGGATCCTTGAACCCTCTTATAGAATTAATATGGTGAATACCATGAATGAAAAAAATAAATCTGCCAAGAAAAAGCGTCTCCTGATCATCGATGATGAAGAGAACATGCGCCACATGCTTATGGCCATGCTGAAAAATTTTGGCTATGAAGTCCGAACGGCTGCTGATGGCCAGCAGGGTCTGCTACTGATGGATGAATCGGAATTTGACTTTGTTCTCTGTGATATCAAGATGCCCAACATGGATGGAATGACCTTTCTATTGGAAGCGGATAAGAGAAAATGTGAGACTACTATCATCATGATGTCTGCATACGGCAGTGTTGAAACTGCCATTGCCGCCATGAAGAACGGGGCCTACGATTACATATCCAAACCGTTCAAGCCCGATGAAGTTCAGATGACGCTGAAAAAAGCAGAAGAACGTGAGCGATTGAAGAGAGAAAATCGACTATTACGTGAGAGGATATCACATATTGAAGAGAATTATCGCTTCAGGAATATGATCGGTAAAAGCAGCGCCATGAAGGAAGTTTTCAAGCTGGTGGAAAAGGTGGCACAATACAATACAACCGTATTGATATCCGGAGAAAGCGGCACCGGAAAGGAACTTATCGCAAAGGGCATCCACCTGGCCGGAAACCGATCGGAGCAGAACCTTGTTTCAGTGAATTGCGGTGGTATCCCGGAGAATTTGCTGGAGAGTGAATTTTTTGGATACCAAAAGGGCGCCTTCACCGGTGCGGACAGAGACAAGAAAGGACTTTTTCAGGAGGCAGACAAGGGGACTATTTTTCTGGATGAAATCGGGGAGTTGTCCTTGCCGCTCCAGGTGAAGCTGCTCAGAGTGTTACAAGAGAGCGAAGTCCGGCCTGTTGGAAGCACCAAATCTGTCCAGGTGGATGTTCGCATCATCGCAGCGACCCAGAAAAATCTGGAGGATGAAGTGTCCAGGGGCCATTTTCGGGAGGATCTATTTTACAGGCTTAACGTATTGAGTATCCATCTCCCGCCGCTGAGAGATCGACAGGAGGATGTGCCGTTGCTTATTGATCACTTTATCGGCAGATTCAACAAGCGACTTGAAAAAAATATCCGATCTGTTTCTCCGGCAGCCATTGCCTACCTTCTCGCTTACCATTGGCCCGGCAATATCAGGGAACTGGAAAACATTATCGAGAGAGCCGTGGTTCTTTCAGACAAGGATCAGATTTTACCGGAGCTTTTACCGCCGGCCCTGACAGCTGAGCCCGAACCGGCCTGTGGTGAAGAGATGGACCGGATCTACTCGCTGAAGTATGCACGGAAGATTCTGGAAAAAAAGATGATTGTGCGTGCACTGACGGAAACACATGGGAATCGAACCAGAGCTTCCAAGCTGCTGGAGATCAGTCATCCTTCCCTGCTTAGCAAAATGAAGACGTATGAAATTGACCTTTGATACCTCTGCACGCATGCTCAAAATGCTGACCGCCGCCGTCTGGTATGGTGGTGGGGTTGCGCTACTCATCAAGAGCTGGGATTTGCTGGCAGAAGCCTTTGCCTTACGGCCGGATCCTTTGTGGCCTTGGGGAATTGTTGTGGCAGGAGTTGTTTTCGGAGGTTTGAAAGCTAGGTATCTTTTTGCCGGGATTTGTGAAAAAAACCTGCAGCGGATCGAATCCCTGGAGCGGCCGAAAATCTGGCAGTTTTTCAGAAGGCGCTTCTTTTTCTTTTTGTTACTCATGATCGTTTTGGGGATCAGCCTGTCACGATGGGCTCACCATCATTATGTGTTTTTGCTGTGCGTTTCAGCACTCGATCTGTCCATCGGTGTGGCATTGATGGGAAGCAGTTATATGTTCTGGAAACGTTAAAAAAAAGCCAAACGGGCACAGCCCGTTTGGCTTTTTTTTAACGTAATATGATTCGAATAAAATCGCCAAGCGATTTTATTCGAATGCCCTATTGGGTTTCCAGACTTCCCAGACCTTACCCACGAGCTCGGGGCCGGGTTTGAGTGTTATTTTTCCGGGTTTCCAACCCGATGGTGTCGCTTCTCCGCCCTTGCTTTCTCTCACCAGTTGAAAAGCCTGTACCTGGCGAAAGGTCTCGGCGACGTTTCTTCCCACCGGCGGTGTAAGAACTTCGTAGCCCTGAACCACACCATCCGGGTCGATAATGAAGCGACCCCGGTTTTCAACACCGGCATCTTCATCAAAGATGCCAAAAAGCTTACCGACTTTACCACCGGTGTCGGAAAGCATCGGGAAAGGGACGCCGCCTTGCACCATTTTGGAGAGTTCGTGGTCATTCCACATCTTGTGAACAAAGACACTGTCAATACTCATGGAAAGAATTTCAACGCCTAGTTTTTGAAACTCGGAATATTTTTCGGCAACTGCCGAAATTTCAGTTGCTCACACAAACGTAAAATCGCCCGGGTAAAAACAGAGGAGTACCCATTTTCCGAGATACTCGGATAGATTGGCAGATATAAATTTTCCCTGGTGGTATCCTGGTGCGGAAAAATCCGGCACTTTTTTCCCAACATGTATCATGGATGAAACCTCCTTGCTGACCGTTATTGTTTCTTCTTGAATATCTTTTTCGACGATCTCACCGACAGGCCCTCCTGTGGGTCTCGCACAACCGACTTTCATGTCTTCCGGCATTGTCACCTCCTTGGATGATTGGAGAATTCTTGTCTTTCCGGGATCACTCAATACCGGCATTTTTGAATAGCTTCCGGATATCGAGCTTGTTGATGCTTTCTGTGAAAATATCCCCCACAAGGATTTCACCGGCACCCCGTCCCATGATCTTGGTGCGTTCCGCCTGCCCGGACACCTTCTCCCGGCCTATTTTCTGATTATCCAGAGTCAGTTTGACCTCGTAGCTGAAATCCGATACCCATGTCCGGTCATTTAAGTCCAGGAAAAATGTGTTCAGGGTCAGCTCGAAGAGGGGCGTGGTATCCATTTTACCTTCCACAACCGCTATTCCCATGGTTTCCAGGCGCTTTTTCATGGTGGCTTCAATCAGGCCGGCAAGTGGATACGTCTCGATATCGCCCTTTGGCTTTTTGGGGGTGTGATACAAGGCAAACCTATTGTCCCACCTGTCGAATTCGTTTCCGGCTTTTTCGGAGAGGAAGTTCTTTGAATCCCGGCCGTCCAGGATCTGCAGATTAACTGCTTGACCCTTCAAATCAACGGATGATTCCGGAATGTCATATTTGACATAGAAATGATACGGTTTTGTACAAGCAGCCAGCATGAGCATGATGATGACGGCAGCGACAAGGGTTCCCAGGATTGATTTGTCTTGTTTCATGTGTTTTTCTCCTTATGGGGAAGTCTTTTCTACGATCTACTGAAATATTTACCCTCTTGATAAACTAAAAAGAACCATCGGGGTTGTCAAGGAAAAGAAGCCAAATGACCTGCCAATGCTTTGACGAAACCCACGTGATAATTGTTTTTGCTTGCAATATCACAAGCCTTTGTGTAAATATTTTTATATCGGTTTATATCCAATGACGCTTCCAGCTGCAGCGTAGTCAAAAACGGTTTTTCAGGCCGCAGGAGCGCATGGGATCAATGATGATGGCATTGTTGCGGAGTGGTAGGTGTCATCGATCTTTCGTGTAACTTAACTTTTATGGAAGAAGGAGGGCTGTCGGATGAAAGGACTAAAGATTTGTCTCATTATGTTAGCTATTGTTGCCATGACCGGTGTCGCTATGGCAGGAACACTTCAGGATGTCAGGGCCAAGGGGTTTATTCAGGCGGGCGTCAATGGCGATCTCTTTGGGTTTGGGAAAGCCGATGAAAAAGGTGTGTGGAGAGGGCTCGATGTAGATACGGCCAGGGCCATTTCAGCGGCGGTCTTCGGCGATGCCGACAAGGTCAAATACACCCCATTAACGGCAAAAACACGTTTTACGGCACTTCAGTCCGGTGAAATCGATGTTCTGACAAGAAACTGCACCCAGACACTTGGACGCGACACGGCTCTGGGGCTCGATTTCGTCCAGGTCAATTACTATGATGGACAGGGATTTCTCATTCCCAAAAAACTGGGAATTAAAAGCGCAAAGGAGCTCGATGGTGCTGCCGTGTGCGTGCTTCCGGGCACGACCACCGAGTTGAATGTTGCAGATTATTTCAGGGCAAACGGGATGAAAATGAGTCCCGTCGTTATTGAAAACACTGCTGAACTGGCCAAAGCTTTCTTTGCCGGACGATGTGATGTTCTGACATCGGATGCATCACAGCTCGCAGGCACGCGTGCTGTAGCTCCGAATCCTAAAGATTATATAATTCTGCCGACCATCATTTCAAAAGAACCGTTGGCGCCAGCCGTTCGTCATGGTGACAACCAGTGGAAGGATGTTGTCAACTACAGTGTCCTGACGCTGATCAATGCCGAGGAACTCGGTATTACCTCTCAGAATGTCGACAAGATGCTCAAGAGCAAAGACCCGAAAATCATGCGGTTTCTTGGGGTTACCGCGGGTAACGGCAAGGCGTTGGGCCTGGATGAAAAGTTTGCCTACAATATCATCAAGCAGGTTGGAAATTACGGGGAAATATTCGAGAGAAATGTCGGCGTCAACACGCCCCTTGGAATCGAACGCGGATTAAATGCGCTTTGGACCAATGGTGGCCTGCTGTATTCACCGCCGTTCAAGTAAAATGAAATAGACCCATCCATCCTTCCCCTGCTTTTGCAGGGGAAGGTTCTTCTCTGCGCGGGAGTAACAGTAATTTTTATTCCGTCATTTAAAACCTGGTCCTTTGGGCCAGGTCAGAGATATTTGGC
>JAOZSO010000140.1:0-7982 GCA_029939655.1 Desulfobacterales bacterium | reverse complement strand
AAATAGCGTCGGTTAAGGCTTCCCGCTGAATTTTCATTTATTTTTTCGCAAAGTGGTAAGGTCAACCATAGCTTGCATGATTGCTTGATGAGCGCTTTTGCTATGATGTTCTTTCAGGACCCCTCTCTGCTTGAGTTTCAAAGACGTATCCAAGACAGAAAGCAGTTCAGTAACCTCAGCAATGTCTTTCAGGTGCAGTCGGTGCCTAAAGACAGCCAAATGCGCGATAACCTGGATCAGTTACCCACCAAACAGTTAGATCCGATTTTTTCCGATTGGCTAGGTCGCCTTCAACGGGGTAAACATCTTGAGTCGTACACGTTTTTAGACCGCTACTACCTGGTTCCCATTGACGGGTCCCAATACTTTTCATCCAAGAGCATTCACTGTTCAGGTTGCCTTAGGGCCAATTCAAAAAATGGCGCCCGCTACTATCATCAAATCCTTCAGGCGGTGATTGTTCATCCGGATATGCGACAAGTACTGCCGCTTTCGCCAGAGCCGATCCAAAACACCGACGGCAGCAAAAAACAGGACTGCGAGATCAAAGCCGGCAAGCGTATGGTGGCCAATATCCGCAAACAGCACCCAAAGCTGCCAATGATTATTGTCGGTGACGGACTATACTCTAAACAGCCCTTTATCGACTCGGTGAAGCAATCGCGCATGTCCTACATCCTGGTGGCCAAACCCGACGATCACAAAGTGTTATTTGAATGGGTGCATGAGCTTCAGGCTTTGGGCGACGGTGGCAGCCTGGAACTTACCGACAAGAAAGGGCGCAGGCACCGGTACCGATGGGTCAACAACGTGCCGCTGAACGGATCCATAGATGCCGACAATGTCAATTTTTTTGAATACGAACTGATTCCTAAAAACAAGATTACGTATCGAAACAGTTGGGTGACCGATATCCCCGTGGATGAACACAACGTGGTGGATTTGGTCAAAGGTGGAAGATCCCGGTGGAAGATCGAAAACGAGACCTTCAACACCCTCAAAAACCAAGGCTACCATATCGAACACAACTATGGTCACGGCAGTCGGTACTTGTCGATGAACTTCTTCGTACTCAACCTGCTTGCGTTTTACATGCACCAGATCTTTGAGCTAACCGACCGGCTTTATCAGCGTTGCCGACTCAAGACCAGCTCCCGCAAAGCGTACTTTTCTTTATTGCGCTATACGTTCCAAATTCTATTGTTCAGGGACTGGCGGCACTTTCTCAACTTCATTCACGCCCCTCCTGATATCTACGCACCGTAGCTGTCCAAACGAAAACGACATTGCCCTAATCAATTCTGAATATGGAGCCATGCATCGGTGTTTTGTAAAATCGAAACCCCTTGGTTTTTATGCCTTGATTTTCATCCTTGAATTCGGTTCGATGTAAAAAAAGCTGAACAACAGCATCATTTTATGTTGAATCGGCTCATTATCGCTCTACGCACTCTCTTCAAGCCCTTCAACGAGATTTGCTGCCCTTTTGAATGTGAGGCTTGACGTTTGATAACCATTTATACTATGTTAATTATTCGATCTTCTAAAATTGCACAAGTGGATTCTGATATGAACCTTTCAACTGCTATCAACTCGACTTTAAGCTGCAAACTTCGATTGCCAAGCTCCACGATTAGTCTTTTTTCCCATAATCAGTTTTTTTTGCGAAACGACAAAGAAAATTAAGGCCTTGCGATACAGTCGGCGGATAATTCCGCTGAGTATTCATTAATATCTTTTTTACTTACTTGAATTGCGCCTCGCACTGCTTGCCCCCAAGGGTGGATCTGCGCTTTACTGTGGCAATCGGCGGGAAATAATCAAATTTTAACGAAAGGAGGTAATCATGCGGAAAACATCATTTTTTAAAATCTTTTATCTTGGAACTATCTTGTTTTTTTCAATAGCATTTATTGTCGGCATGAATGGCACGGCAAGTGCTGCTTGTAAGAATCGCGGTGACCTCGATACAGTTTTTTGTGATGAAGACGGCGATCTGCTCGCTGACACACCAAAAAGCGCTGACAAATGGCTGGATCCTGCGACGCTTGTCTTTTCTTATACAGCGGTTGAGGATCCTTCGGTCTACGAAAATGTGTTTAGCGAACTAATGGAACATATCGAAATGAAGACCGGCAAAAAGGTCAAGTGGTACGGACCCGAGTCATATGCGGCTCAGGTAGAAGCCATGCGTTCCGGCCGACTGCATATCTCCGGGTTTGCTGCCGGCGCAACCGTGTATGGTGTCAACCTAGGCGGGTTTCATCCCCAGGCCATGATGGGTAACAAGGACGGAACGTTCAGAGGCTACAAGCTGTGGCTCATCACCCATAGGGATTCTGACATTTATAAAGTTACAGATCTAAAGGGACGCAAAATCGCCCATGTAACCCCTTCATCCAACTCGGGCAACCAGGCACCAAGAGCTCTTTTCAAAAACATGGGGGTAGTACCCGATGTGGACTATAAGGTTATATATTCAGGCAAACATGACAATTCCATCATGGGTGTGGTAAACAAAGACTACGATGCAGCCCCTGTGGCATCCACCGTAATGCAACGTATGATGGAGAGGGGAATATTCGAACCTTCGGAAGTTCGTATTATTTGGGAATCTGATCAGTTCCCCGGAACCTCCTACGGATGTGCATACAACCTTGCTCCGAAATTGCAAGAAAAGGTGCGTGAGGCCTTTCTGACCTTCGATTGGACAGGCTCGGGTCTTGCCAAGGACTTTGGAAAGCGGGCAGATTCCTTTATTCCGGTCGATTATATCAAGCACTGGAAAGTCATTCGAACAATCCAAAAGGAAAATAATGTCATCTATACCCAGGATGCTTTGAAAACATTGAAGGCTGGCAAGAAGAAGAAAAAGAAGAAATAGCATCGTACAACATTCGAATAGACATATACAAAGGGTCGCCGACATCTGCTTGGGATGGATGGCGACCCCATAGGTAAAACACATCATGCTCAAAATTACAGACCTCTCCAAAACCTATGATACCGGAACCGTTGCCTTAAAAAATGTCAGCTTCACTGTAGACAAGCCCCAGGTTGTCACCATCATCGGCCCTTCCGGCGCAGGCAAAAGTACACTCATTCGCTGTATCAACAGGTTGCTTGAACCAACCTCCGGGAGAGTCATACTGGACGACATCGATATTCTTACTCTGAATCGACGTGAACTACGGAAAGCGCGAAGACAGATGGGCATGATTTTTCAAGAATATAACCTGGTCGAACGTTTAACCGTAATGGAAAATTTACTTTCCGGCCGTCTGGGCTATGTTAGTTTCTGGAAAAGCTATCGGCGTAAATTCCCGCCTGAAGATGTCTCTGCCGCCTTCGAGCTTCTGGACCGTGTCGGACTTTCCGGCTATCAGGACATGAGAGCAGATTCTTTGTCCGGCGGTCAGAGACAGCGGGTCGGTATCTCGCGAGCATTAATGCAACAGCCTAAACTATTACTCGTGGATGAACCAACGGCAAGCCTTGATCCAAAAACTTCCCGTCAGATTATGAGACTTCTGGTAGAGCTTGCCCATGAGCGTGGCACACCCGCACTGGTCAATATACATGACGTCGGGTTGGCGCAATCATTTGCCGATCGAATTATTGGTCTGGCTGAGGGTGAAATCGTTTTTGATGGTACACCCCGGCAAATTACTGCTGACGTGCTTACCAAAATATATGGTGAGGAAGACTGGAGTACCACCATCCGAAAAATAGACGAGGAGGATGATAAGGACATAGAAAAAGTCACCTCCAAGCATAAAAAAAGTATCGAAATAGAGGCCGCCGCAGGATGATGTCTTCTACTGAAAAGCCTTATGATACTTCGCTTGAGTGGCACCGGATCAGAATGATCGGGAATCCCTTGATTCGGAACAGCCTGGTTATCTTGGCGATGGGCTATATTGGTTGGTCAATTATCAGCCTTGACATAACCTGGGACAGAATCTTCCTTGGGCTGCCTCGCGCAATGAACATGCTGACACGTATGATTCCACCGGATTACAGCCGGTGGGAACTTTTGTTAAGAGGTCTTTTGGAAAGCGTCCAGATGGCGCTGGTGGCCAGTTTTTTCGGTATGATACTCGCCGTTCCGGCCGGAATCTGCGCTTCCGGTAATATCGTTCCTAAACCCGTCTATTTGGCAGCTCGTGCTTTTATTATCCTTTCACGAACATTTCACGAAATCATCGTCGCTATTTTTTTTGTAAAAATATTCGGTTTCGGGCCTATAGCCGGTGTGCTGACCCTGACTGTATCGAGCACGAGTTTTATTTCAAAAATGATGGCTGAGGATATTGAAAATATGCCTCCCGGTCAGATTGAAGCAATTCGAGCCACAGGTGCCGGTTTCTCCAAGCTTTTAATCTACTGCATCTCACCACAAGCAATGCCACGCTATATCGGTGTCTCCATATACCGTCTAGATGCCAATATTCGTCACTCCACAGTTGTCGGCATTGTCGGCGCGGGAGGTATCGGCCAGGTCCTGGCTGCCTCATTCAGTCGCTATGACTATGATTTTAGCCTGGCAATTCTGCTAACGATAATTTTCCTGGTTTTTCTGGGCGAGTTTTTCTCAAACTGGGTTCGGAGCCGCTTGCGATGAATACGGAAAGGCGTGTCCGGAAATATCCTGATATATGGCAGCGTTTCAGCCCTCGTGAAACACTAATTCGTTATGCCTGGTATATCGTTATCGTTTTCATTGGGGTCTGGGCACTCAGCAACCTGGATATCCCATGGTTTTATTTTCTAGATGCCCATATCCAGGCAGGCGACTTGGCATACCGTATGTGGCCCCCTAGCTTTGAGTATATCAGCAAGCTCATAGATCCATTGATCGAGACCATCCACATCGCCACAATTGGAACCATGCTCACATTTTTTATTGCTTTTCCTATCGCTTTTCTGGCGGCACGCAATACGACTTTTAATTCTGTGACCTGGTTTATCGGTCGCTTTCTGCTGGTGGGATCGCGTTCGGTCAACACCATCGTATGGGGTCTATTATTTGTGGCTATTTTTGGGCCAGGGCCACTTGCTGGAATTTGGGCCATCGCATTTCGCTCTATCGGTTTTGTAGGCAAACTTGTTGCCGAAGCCATTGAAGAGATCAATCCTGGAGCTGTTGAGGCTATCGAAGCAACAGGGGCATCACGGTTGCAGGTCCTTATGATAGGAATCCTGCCACAGGTGTTACCTGTGATTTACGGAACTATTGTATACCGATGGGACATCAATATACGGGAATCAACTGTTCTTGGTTTCGTTGGTGCAGGAGGCATCGGCATTCTTCTCTATTCGTCAATTAATCAGTTTTTGTGGCGAGAAGTCACGGTGATGCTTATGGCTGTCTTCTGTGTGGTCCTGGCCAGCGAATTTATATCTGCTATAATTCGACAGCGGATAAGCTAATTACTAAAACTTCGATACAAACCATGTTCACAAGCCCAAGTCATCACGGAGCTGCTCTGCGCACCTTAATGATCTCTACGGGCGTTTTGGGAACATCGCGGAACCTCCCCTGAGTGCCGGTCTGTACCTTGGAAATGGCATCCACCACCTCCATGCCCTTGATGACTTTTCCAAAAACGGCATATCCCCAACCGGCAGTAGTTTGACTCTTGTGATTCAGAAAGGCATTGTCTACCGTGTTAATGAAGAATTGAGACGACGCGCTGTGCGGATCCTGCGTGCGTGCCATGGCAATGGTGCCACGATCATTTTTAAGACCGTTGAACGCCTCGTTCTTTACGGGTATCAAGGTCGATTTTTTCTGCATGTCCCGTGAAAAGCCACCCCCCTGAAGCATGAATCCTGGAATCACCCGGTGAAAAACAGTACCACTGTAAAACCCGGCGTCAATGTAATCCAAAAAGTTTTTCACCGTCAGGGGCGCTTTGTCGGGGTAGAGTTCCAGAACGATATCCCCTTTGGATGTTTCCATTACCACCTGCGGATTGGAAACCGCACTCTCCTGCCCCATGGACGTCCCTGCAATGATCGCAAGCATCAAAACAGCTAATAGAATCTGTTTCATGATGTCACTCCTTCTTTTTGTTTGTAGTTCCATTCTTTGATTAACCCGACATTTGTGCCCCGAACATTTTCTAGTGTCAACCGATTTCTTGACTTCCACCTCGTGAGTGGTCTAACTTATCCGTATCATTGGACGACAAGCGTCTCTGCCGTGACACAAAAAACCCCAAGGTTGCATAAACAACTTAGCAAAGGATAGAGTCGATTTTGCCATGTTGTTTACCCTTCGGAAAAGCCGGAGGACATCAGATCCGGTGTTGTCAAGGGTTCGCGGTAAACGACTACAGCTTCACCCTTGACGCCTTGGCTCTGAAGCCCTCCGGCTTTTGCAACGTTGAGGAAAACCCAACGTGGAGGAACACCTCATGAAACCCATTATCTGTGCGATATGGATTTGCCTTCTGATTCCCTGTCTTTCACCCGCTGCGGAAGTGCTGATCAGTGAGGCAAGCAGCGAGTGCATCGACTGCCACACCACTTTTCAGCCCGGCATCATAGCCGACTGGCAGAAAAGCCGGCATGCTATGACAACTCCGGGTCAGGCCATGCAGGCCGATGCCCTTGCCCTCAAGGTTTCAAGCAAAAATGTACCAACGGAGCTCCAGGGTACGGCCGTGGGTTGTGCCGAGTGCCACACGCTGCGACCGGCGGCGCATGCCGACACCTTCGAGCACAACGGGTACGACATACATATTGTCGTAAGCCCCAAAGACTGCAGCACCTGCCATCAAACCGAGACAGACCAGTATGCCGGAAATCTCATGGCACATGCCTATAAAAACCTGGCCGGTAACGCACTCTACCAGAAACTTCAGCGCAGCATCCTTGGGAAAGCCTCTTGGAGTCATGGCAGGGTACATTTCGAACCTGAAAACGAAGCGACCAAGGCAGAGAGTTGTTATTATTGTCACGGTACCGTTCTCGAGGTTGCGGGTACTGAAACACGTGACACGGACGCCGCCGGCGAACTGGACTTTCCCATCATCAAGGGCTGGCCCAACCAGGGCGTCGGCCGCATCAACCTTGACGGCAGCATGGGCGCCTGTACGCCCTGTCACACACGCCACGCGTTTTCCATTGAGATGGCCAGAAAGCCCTATACCTGCAAGGAATGTCATGTTGGCCCCGACGTACCGGTCTATAAAGTCTATTCCTCCAGCAAGCACGGCAATCTATTCGAGGCTCAAAAGGGCGATTGGGATTTCAATGCGGTGCCATGGACCATCGGCAAGGATTTCACCGCCCCAACCTGTGCAGGATGTCATATCAGCCTGCTGGTCAACACTGAAGGTGAGGTGGTTTCCCAGCGCTCACATCGCTTCAATGACCGGCTTCCCTGGCGGCTGTTCGGACTCATCTACGCCCATCCCTATCCCCGGAATCCGGACACTTCCATCATTCGAAACGCTGCAGGGCAACCCTTACCGACGGACATGAACGGCGATCCGGCTGAAACCTACCTTATTTCAGAAGTGGAACAAAAAGAGCGGACCGTACAGTTTAAACAGATCTGTCTTAATTGTCACGGATCAAACTGGGTCAATGGATTTTGGAAACGCTTTGAAAATACGATCCAGGAAACCAATGCCATCACCCTCACCACCACCCACATCATGTCGGATATTTGGGCGACCGGGTTAGTGGATGCAGAAAATCCCTTCGATGAATACCCGGAAAGACTCTGGAGTGACCAATGGCTCTTTTACGCCAATACGGTTCGTTTTGCATCAGCCATGGGCGGTGGTGGAGATTACGGTGTATTTGCTGACGGGCACTATCAGATGACCAAACGACTGTTTGAACTCGAGGATTGGCACAATAGAGCAGTAAGGAGTAAGGAGTAAGAAGCTGCTTAATGCTTACCGCTTATAGCTTAAAGCTTAAAGCTGCATATCTACCATCACCTTAATGGCAAGACCGGTATC
>JAOZSO010000139.1:0-7983 GCA_029939655.1 Desulfobacterales bacterium | reverse complement strand
GATTTGAGCAGGGAAAAATTGCCCACGATATGGGATATTATTTTGCAAGACTGCCGGATGCACTTAACCATATGGATCTATGGAAACAGATTACCATAATTCCGGATGGCCTGGTCATTTTAGGTGCTGCAATTATTTTTTATGATCTTGTTGTAAAAATATATTTTCCCAAAAAGATCGCTGCATAGTAATGAAAAGTGCCGGAAAATTTATTTTCCGGCACTTTTGGCTGGATTGGTACGCCTGACCAACAAGGACAAGTTTTGCGCGAATTCTAAAGAGCCATACCAACCGCCACCTCATCCCGTTTCTCCTTGCCAAAGAGCCGCTCCACAAGGGCAAGTGAAAATTCAACGGCCGTGCCGGCTCCCTGACTGGTAATACAGTTGTTATCTATCACCACGCGGGATGCTACACGGTTTTTATTTGTGAGCTGTTCCACAAATGCCGGATGACAGGTGGCCTGGCGTCCCTCCAGCAGTCCGTGGTGTTCCAGAACAACGGCCGGACTGGCGCAGATGGCACCATAGAGTTGGCCTGTTTCCCGCTGGCGTTTCAGCAAGCTGGCCAGATCTACGGAATCCCGCAGTTTTTCGGCACCGGGGATGCCGCCGGGCAACACCACCAGGTCATATTCACGGGTCATGCAATTTTCCAACAGGGTGTCGGTTGTGATCACAATCCCCCGAGAGAAGGTAACCTGCCGGCTTTCCGTAATCGATGCAACAGTTACCTTGGCATCGGCCCGGCGCAGTACATCGATAATGGCCACGGCCTCCAGATCTTCAGTACCATCGGCAACCGGCACCAGTACACTTTTTTCCATGGATAGCTCCTTTCAATTTTGCATTTTTGTCGGAAATAGGATATCTGTATAGCCCTTGGGATGCCTCTTGGTTGCAGACATACCCAGAAAACACCTGTTTTGAGACGAATTGATATCTTTTGGATCTCTCAATATACATATCCATAATATCCTAAAAGATCCAATTGTCCCGCATATATGGTTTAATATTGTGCAAAATAAAAGATATATATGTAGATTATCGGGTTTTTTAATGCTTTTAACAACAGAATAATCGGAGGTAATTTTGAAAAGTTTCATATTTCAAAAGCAATGGAGTTGGCGGGCAAGCGGCATAGCCCTCGGCTTAGCATTTTTGCTTGCCGTTGCATTGGTCAAACCAATCGGTGTATCTACCCAGTTTGTCATTTTGGATGGTATGGCCTGGGATCTTGTTTACAATGATTTGATAGTGAAAGACAGTAGCGCAAAAAAAGGGTATTCAAGCTCTAACGTCTATCTAAATAAAAGCGGTGGAAAGTATGCTAAGAATGCTGCAACCCCTATTAATTACAGCTTTATTTTTGTAATTGCGATGATCGTAGGTGGCTTTATTGCCGACAGACTCCAATCCGACAAAGAGAGCAAAGAAGCAATGGTTGTTCCGGCTATTTGGCAAAGTAAATTTGGGCAATCACCAGGCAAGCGCCACATGGCCACCTTTGTAGGTGGTGTTTTGGTGTTAATCGGGGCGCGCTTGGCAGGCGGCTGTACGAGTGGTCATATGATGAGTGGAATGATGCAAACCTCTCTGAGTGGTTACCTTTTTACGATAGGAACCTTTGCTGTGGCTGTTCCTGTAGCAATTTATATGTATAAAGGAGTTGAATAAAATGGATATTATATTAGCAATTATCTTAGGTCTACTTTTTGGTTTTATATTACAAAAAGTTGGGGCAGCAAACCCCCAAAAGATTATTGGTATGTTGCGTCTTCATGACTTTCATTTAGCGAAGGTTATTCTTTTTGCAATAGGTATCAGCAATTTAGTTTTATTTATATTGCTTGCTACCGGCATTATTGATAGTGGACATATAAGTGTTAAGGCGTCCTATGTGGGGGTTATTGTCGGTGGTGCAATATTCGGACTCGGCTGGGCAGTTTCCGGCTTTTGCCCAGGGACGGGTTTAGTAGCAGCAGGAGCTGGGCGCAAAGATGCCCTATCATTTATTGCTGGTGGTTTATTGGGGGCTTTTGCTTATATGTTAATGTATGCTTCATTAAAACCATCTTTCCTTTTTAATGAATTAGGTGGAAAAATAACGCTTGCCACGACAGGTAATGATAAATTTGCAGTTCTTCTGCCCGGCATACCTGCCATTGTTGTAGCAGGTTTAATAGCTATTATATTCATGGCAATTGCATGGAAACTTCCTGATAATGAGAAAACCTAAGAAGGCAAATATGGATAAACAAAATTGGAATCCAGGCACACTTTTGGGGCTTTCCGGCCAATACTGGAAAACATGTACGCTGCATGCTGCTGTAAAGCTGGATATATTCACGACCATCGGCGATGGTGCAATGACCGGAAAAAAGATCGCGGAGAAAATCGGCACCGATGTCGATGCTGTTGACCGTCTGCTCAACGCCCTTGCGGCATTGGGGCTTCTGGAAAAGAAGGTTGATACATTTCTCAACACCGATGCTGCAGGCCGGTTTTTACGCAAAGATTCGAAGGCCTATCTGGGCTTTATGATATTGCACCACCACCATCTGGTGGAATCCTGGTTTAATCTGGACCAGGCTGTTCTTACCGGCAAGCCGGTTCGAACCCGTTCATCTTTCAATGATGAATCTGTTCGCGAGGCTTTTCTCATGGGGATGTTTAACATGGCCATGTTGCAGGCACCCCCCCTGGTTGAGGCTTTTGATTTGTCAGCGTATGGAAATCTGCTGGACATGGGCGGCGGCCCCGGCACCTATGCGATTCATTTTTGCCTGCAGAACCCGCAGCTGAAAGCTGTTGTCTATGATCTGCCGACCACACAACCATTTGCAGAAAAAACCATATCTCAATTCGGGCTGAGCGATCGCATTTCTTTTGAGGCAGGTGATTATGTCACGGAACCGATGCACGGCCAATACGACGTTGTGTGGATGTCGCATGTTCTGCACGGTGAGGGACCGGCGGTCTGTCAAAGCATGATAAAAAAGGCTGCAGCGATGCTGGAATCCGGCGGCATGTTGTTGCTCCATGATTTTATTCTGGACGACACCAGAGACGGTCCTTTGTTTCCGACCCTCTTTTCCATGAACATGCTTTTGGGCACCCCTGAAGGAAGAGCCTATACGGAACAGGAATTTGTCCATATGATGAAGCAAGCCGGGTTGAGCGATATCCAGCGATCTCCATATTGTGGCCCCACCGAATCAGGGATCCTCACCGGTAAAAAAATAACCTAAACAACAGGGGAACAGATGGAACCAGTGAAAGTAAAAATCGAAAATATCCTGTATGCAACCGATCTTTCCGAAAGCGCCCATCACGCATTTTCATATGCCATCAGCCTGGCTAATCAATACGGTGCCAAGATAATTTTTCTAAATGTTTTGCCGGAGATGCCGACAATCATTGAAAGCAGCAGTATCGCTGGATATATCGGTGAAGAGAAATGGAAGGAAATGCAGGAGAGTCACGTCCAGGAAGCCAAGGATGCGCTCATCGGGAAAAGAAGGGATCACCATATAGTTCGGGAAATCCTCGGTCAATTCAGTGAAAAGGCCAGATCAGATTTCAGCGATGGTGCAGTAGAGACTGACGAAATTGTCGTCATAAAAGGAAACCCTGTGGAGATGATCCTGAATGTTGCCAAGGAGAAAAACTGCGACTTGATCATCATGGGAACCCATGGCAGAGGGGCTCTGGCAGATGCCGTGATGGGAAGCACCGCCAGGCGGGTCATCCGCCGTTCACCGACGCCGGTACTCGTGGTAAGGCTTCCTAGTGAATTGTAGTAGTAAACCCCCATATAATTGAACCGCAACAGCGAGCGCTAACCCCGCAGCTTGCCGCGAGGTCTTCAATAAAAAGATCTTTTATCACGAAACCACGAAAGTACGAAAACACGATAAATAAATTTCGTGGTTTTAAGTTTTCGTGTTTTCGTGATTACTTTTTTAACCCCTCCCCACACACCTATTCATCCCGCCGGTGCTCCAGTTACATCTTGTTACAAACTGTTACCCCGGAGAAAAGCATTTCTCTAAAAATATGATTATCCTTCCTTTAACTGGCGGTACCATAGATGTTCGCAGCATACCCGGTAAAGGCACCACTGTTTCCCTGGCGATTCCTTCCGAAAAATAGAAGTCTGAACTTCACCTGTGCTCTTCCCTGCCCGATAATACCCTAGACGATTGTATTCCCGGTCTCATACTCCGAGAAATTCTTCGCTTGACAAGAACTTCCCATGGCACTATATTCCAAAAAGACGATATGGAGATAATAAGATGAAAGAATTTTTAAAGGTCATGAAGGCGGCTTCTGATCCCACAAGGGTCAAGATTCTCAAAATGTTGGGAAAGAAAGTCATGTGTGTATGTGAAATTCAAACGGCTTTGGGCACTGCCCAATCGACAGCCAGTAAACACCTTAAAATATTAGAAGATGCTGGGTTGGTTATGTCTAAAAAGGATGGGCTGTGGGTAAACTATCTCCTGGCAGATGGCCACCAGAGCCCTTTTGCTGCAAATTTACTGGGCAATATGTGTCACTGGCTCTCGGATGAACCTGAAATCTCAATCCTTCTGGAAAAGATCGTTCAGATTGACAGGTGTAACATCCTAAGTAACAAATAAAATCGTACACGATTTTATTTGTTCAATAGATATTATAATATCGCGATATATAAGCAGGGTTCAACCCAGCTTTAAAATGGAATGATGGACTTCAAGAAATGGGAGTAAGCACGTGGGAACAGACATGTATCAAGAAACCGTAACCAGTATCGTGGACTGGAAAAGCATTTGGAAACCATTGGCTCTGATAACGGGCGCTTTTCTGGTCTTCTTCTTCCTGCCTCTGGAGAGTTCCCGTTTTTCGAATTCAATCCATGAAGCTTTGGCTTTGGTCAGGTGGTATGCCCGGGAGCATGTATTGCTCTGTCTGGTGCCGGCTTTTTTCATTGCCGGTGCCATCGCTGTATTCGTTTCCCAGGCCGCCGTGATGAAATATCTAGGTGCCGGCGCCCACAAGGTGCTTTCGTATGGGGTTGCCAGTGTTTCCGGTTCTGTTTTGGCGGTCTGTTCCTGTACTGTTCTGCCACTATTTGCAGGTATCTGGAAGCGGGGTGCGGGGTTGGGGCCGGCTATCGCATTTCTTTACTCCGGTCCGGCCATCAATGTGCTGGCTATCATTTTGACCGCCCGAATATTGGGACCGGAAATCGGTCTTGCTCGAGCAGTCGGCGCCGTCGTGTTCAGCATTGTAATAGGGCTGTTCATGCACCTGATATTTCGCAAAGAGGAAAAAGCCAAAGCCGATGCCGCCATGCACCTGCCGGAACCGGAAGTGGAACGCCCTTTGTGGCAGAATACGCTTTTTTTCACAGCCATGGTGTTTTTTTTAATTTTTGCCACCTGGGGTCAACCGGAGGATGCGAGGGGGTTTTGGTATGCCATATACGCGGTGAAATGGTGGGTTACCGGCGTTTTTGCTTTGCTTATAGGTGGTATGATGGTCCGCTGGATGGGTGTGAAAACAGTTAAAGTCATTATAGCCGGAATTGTTGTACTGATCCTGGCAAAGGTTTTTCCTGAAAAACCGCTCGTGGCTTTTTCTGTCGGTATCGTTGCCTTTGTCATGCTTCTGACCACCACGCGTGGTGAAACCGAAACATGGTTTATATCATCCTGGGATTTTGCCAAACAGATTGCACCGCTCTTGCTGGTCGGTGTCCTGGCTGCCGGATTCTTATTGGGGCGTCCCGGCTCTGAAGGGTTGATTCCTTCTCAGTGGGTCAGCAGTCTGGTGGGAGGAAATTCGTTATGGTCCAACCTGTTCGCATCCTTGGTGGGCGCTTTTATGTATTTTGCCACATTGACCGAAGTGCCGATTCTGCAGGGTCTGATCGGCGCAGGCATGGGTAAAGGCCCGGCCCTGGCATTGCTGCTGGCTGGCCCGGCGTTGAGTCTTCCCAACATGCTTGTCATCCGCAGCGTAATCGGGACTGCCAAGACAATTGTTTTCGTGAGCCTGGTGGTGGTGATGGCGACACTCAGCGGCCTCATTTTCGGCCATTTATCGGTCTGATCGACCCTGGGCTGCGTTATTAAGCCTTCGCAGTAGTTTCACTACGGCTTCAGGCTTAAATGCCTTGCTCCAGAGCCGATCAGACTCGCTAAATTTTCGGGTTATCAAGGCAAGGCCCATTTAGTCCCTTAACTGTAAAATTTGTGTATTTTGTGGCAAAAAAATAACAACAATCACGAAAACACGGTTCGAATCTGAAAAACACGAAAGATTTCATAGTCTTTTTCGTGGTTTCGACCTTTCGTGATTTCGTGATAAAAGATCTTTATCTTTTCCGGTTTGTCCGGGTTGGGGTAATAGTATTGACGGAAGAAAGCTTATTAAAGAAGGAGTATATTATGGATATCAAAATATTGGGGCCGGGGTGCCCGAAGTGTCAACAGACGGAGAAAATCGTTAAAGAGGTGGTTAAGGAAGTTGGCTTAGAAGCAACGGTGGAAAAGGTCACAAATATCATGGAAATCGCCGGATACGGTGTGTTTGGAACACCTGCCGTGGTGGTTGACGGTGAGGTGAAAAGCGTGGGTAAGATTCCCAGACCAGGAGAAGTCAAGTCTTGGATCGGATCATAAAAGCGCCTTACGATTTATAGAAACTTCCGGTAATAAGGGTGGACAGACTATGAATCATGCAAATCAGAACAGTGCCCGTAAGATGAGCAGTGTGTTTGAACGTTATCTATCCGTGTGGGTGATCCTGTGTATTATCGCCGGCATTCTTCTGGGAAAAATTGCACCGGGTGTGGCCCGTTATCTGGACAGCCTGGCGATTTATGTCAACGATGCGCCCGTGGTGTCGATTCCCATTGCCGTGTGCCTGTTTTTCATGATGTATCCCATCATGGTGAAGATCGATTTCGGTGAAGTCATCAAGGCCGGTAAAAGCGGAAAGCCAGTGTTTCTGACGCTGGTTATCAACTGGCTCATCAAACCTTTTACCATGTATGGTATTGCTTCGTTTTTCCTTGGGACGCTGTTTTACGGATTCATCGGACCGGATGCTGTCGATATCGTCAAAATGCCCTTTGGTCTGGATCTGCCAATTGGGGCAAAACACGGCGCCGGTACCGTGTTGGTGGTGGATGGCGTAAAAATGCTTCAGGTGCCCTTGTGGCGAAGCTACCTGGCCGGCTGCATATTGTTGGGGGTTGCACCGTGCACCGCCATGGTCCTTGTATGGGGGTATCTGTCCCGGGGTAATGACGGTCTTACGCTGGTGATGGTGGCCATCAACTCGCTTGCCATGCTGGTTCTCTATGGTGTGCTGGGCGGTTTTCTACTGGGTGTGGGAAGATTGCCGGTGCCCTGGCAGGCATTGTTGCTTTCTATCGGTATATACGTGGCCCTGCCGCTGGTGGCCGGCTATTTGTCGCGCAAATGGATTATCGCAGTCAGGGGTGAAGAATGGTTCGAGCAGAAGTTTCTGCATGTTCTCACACCCATCACAATCATCGCTCTGCTGATAACCCTGGTGTTGTTGTTTTCTTTCAAGGGCGAGGTGATAATGGCCAATCCATTGACCATTCTTTGGATTGCCGTACCGTTGTTTATCCAGACCATGCTGATTTTCACCCTCGGTTACTGGCTGGCCAAGAAATTAAAACTTTCTTATGAGAATGCGGCTCCGGCTGCAATGATCGGCGCCTCCAATCACTTCGAAGTGGCTATTGCCACATCCACCATGCTCTTTGGATTGTCATCAGGAGCGGCACTTGCCACGGTGGTAGGCGTTCTGATCGAAGTTCCGGTCATGCTGATGCTGGTCAGGATATGCCTGAAAACCCGGTATTTGTTCAGCGATTCATAACCTGGTCCTTTGGGCCAGGTCAGAGATGTTTGGATTTGTTTCGTATTTCGATATTCGTATTTCGAATTTATCATAAGTT
>JAOZSO010000138.1:0-7987 GCA_029939655.1 Desulfobacterales bacterium | reverse complement strand
TCAATCACGGTATAGATGTCGATTCTTTGGTAATACAAAACCTTATTGTCGACCAGGGGCCGACGTTGAAGAGATTCCGTGCCAGAGCGCGTGGGCGCGGTGCCAGGATATTAAAAAAGTCCAGCCATATAACAGTCGTATTAGCTGAAAAGGCGGTATAAAAAGGAGGTACGAGCTTGGGTCAGAAAGTAAATCCGATTGGATTAAGATTAGGGATCGTCAGGACATGGGATTCCAGATGGTATGCCGGGAAGAATTATGCGGACTATATCCTCGAAGATCATAAAATCCGAAAATTCATCAAGAAGAAACTGTATCATGCAGGTATCTCCCGGATAGAAATCGAAAGATCTGCCAAGCGTGTACGCCTGCGAATATTTACAGCCAGGCCCGGGATTGTGATCGGAAAAAAAGGTTCTGAAATAGAGCAGTTAAAGCGGGATCTGGAAGTGTTGATTTCGCAGGAAGTTCTCATCGATATTCAGGAAGTTCGAAAACCCGAGGTTGATGCACAACTCATGGCTGAAAACGTTGCACTGCAAATAGAGCGCAGGGTTGCTTTCAGAAGAGCTATGAAAAGAGGTGTGTCTTCGGCAATGCGCTTCGGCGCACAGGGTGTCAAGATTATCTGTTCCGGGAGACTGGGTGGTGCCGAGATGGCCAGGACGGAATGGTACAAAGAAGGCAGGGTTCCCCTGCATACCTTGAGAGCGGACATTGACTATGGGTTTACAGAAGCCAAAACCACATACGGTCTTATCGGTATAAAAGTGTTCATTTTCAAGGGAGAGATACTGAGCAAACAAGACACGGAACCGGGTCGTGCCTAGCCGGTCGAAAACAAATAACATAAGCAAGGGCGAGCGTTACCGAAACGGAATTTAGAAAGATCGCTTCAAAGCCCTTTAACAGGAGATAAACCATGCTGAGCCCTAAAAAGGTAAAGTATCGAAAAAAACAAAAAGGCAAAATGCGGGGGTTGGCCCGACGAGGTGGCCAGCTAAATTTCGGGGAGTTCGGTTTGCAGGCCGTCGAATGTGGTACCCTCAGCAATAAACAGATTGAAGCTGCGCGTATTGCCATGACGCGTCATGTCAAGAGAGGTGGAAAACTCTGGATACGCATTTTCCCAGACAAACCCTTCACGAAAAAACCGGCTGAAGTTCGTATGGGGAAAGGCAAGGGCGCTCCTGAAGGATGGGTTGCGGTTGTCCGTCCAGGAAGAATTTTGTACGAGATGGGGGGTGTGCCCAAGGATCTTGCCAAAGAAGCTCTTCGGCTTGCGTCGCACAAACTTTCCGTTAAAACGAAATTTGTGGAAAGGAGTGTGGGCTAATGAAGTCAAAAGAAATTCGGGATCTCAGCTCCGATGAGCGGCAGCAGAAGCTGATCAATTTGAAAGAGGAATTGTTTAACCTTCGCTTTCAACACGGCATTGGACAGATTGAGAACCCAACGAAGCTAAAGCTGACCAAATCCGATATCGCGCGTGTCATGACCATTATTCGTGAAACAGAAAACCAAAACCAGGAATAGGCGATAAAAGCTGTTATGAAAACAATAGGAATGAAAAGACAACAGGTTGGAACGGTTGTAAGTGATAAAATGGATAAGACGGTTACGGTCCAGGTTGAAAGACTCGTGAAGCATCGCTTTTACGGGAAATATATTCGCAAACGCGCTAAATTTTCTGCTCATGACGCGTCCAACGAATGCCGGATTGGAGACGAGGTGCTGATGACGGAATCGCGGCCCTTGAGCAAAAACAAAAGATGGCGTATTGCTAAAATTGTTAAAAAAGCTGTTTGATATAAAGGAATAGAAAGATGATTCAGGCGGAAACAAAACTGACCGCAGCGGACAACTCGGGCGCCAAGATTCTTTACTGTATTAAAGTTCTTGGCGGATCCAGAAGGCGGTATGCAAGTATTGGCGATATTATTGTCGTTTCGGTCAAGGAAGCCATCCCCAATGCAAAGGTCAAAAAGGGAGATGTTCTCAAGGCAGTTGTTGTCCGTACAAAAAAAGAAATAAGGAGACCGGACGGGTCTTTTATTCGATTTGATGATAACTCAGCGGTTTTGATTAACGCACAGAAAGAACCGATCGGGACACGTATATTTGGGCCGGTTGCGAGGGAATTACGCGCCAAGCGATTTATGAAAATCGTGTCATTGGCACCTGAAGTTCTATAATCCGATGGGCCCGTGGAGACGAGGATATGTTAAGAGACAAGAGTCACATAAAAAAAGATGACAAAGTAAAGGTCATTACCGGTAAGGACAAAGGCAAGATTGGTAAAGTGTTGAGGGTTGATAGGAAGAAGGATCGAATTCTCGTCGAGAACATCAATGTCGTTAAACGACATACCCGTCCAACTGCTAAAAATCGCCAGGGTGGTATCGTTGAAAGTGAAGCAACTGTGCCGTGGTCGAATGTGATGCTGATGTGCGGCAAATGTTTGAGCCCGGTTCGTATCCAGATGCGACGGCTGGATGACGGGAAAAAAGTGCGTTCTTGCAGAAAATGCAATGAAATTATAGATGCATAACCCGGGATCTTATTCAGTTTCTGACGAAATCGGCGCATAGAACGTTTCAGACGCTTGAATCAAACAGGGAGATCTAAGATCGAGGAAAACAGAATGTCACAGATGAAAGAATATTACGAAAAAGAAGTCATGCCGGCGCTGGTTGACACCTTTAAATACGGCAATATCATGCAGGTGCCCAAGCTGGAAAAAATAGTGTTGAACATAGGAATGGGTGAGGCAATTCAAAACATCAAAGTGCTCGATTCTGCTGTAGTAGAGCTCACAGCTGTTGCCGGCCAGCGACCGGTGATAACGCGGGCAAAAAAGTCGATTGCAGCTTTTAAGCTCAGAACCGGCATGCCGATTGGCTGTATGGTGACTCTCCGAAAGCATCGCATGTATGATTTTTTAAACAAGCTTGTCAATATCGCATTACCGCGTGTTCGTGATTTCAGAGGTGTTTCCGGTAATGCCATGGATGGAAGGGGCAATTATTCCCTGGGTATCAAAGAGCAGATTATTTTCCCGGAAATTGATTACGATAAGATTGATAAAATCAAGGGCATGAATATCACTATCGTTACAACCGCAAAAACAGATGAAGAAGGGAAAGAGCTTCTCAAAAAGCTTGGTATGCCGTTTAAAAATTGACGGTTCTCGTAAAAAGCCCAACTTCTACGTTGTGCTGCATTTTGCAATCATTCAACGTACAACGCGTACGCCTCATGATTACAAAACTTGCATGCCTTGAATTTAAACTTTTTACGAGAACTGACTATATCGGACTTTTCGCTTTGGAGCGACAAAGTCGCGTCCTATAAAATTGTGTAACGATTTTATTGACGAGGGAGGATAATTTGGCAAAAACAGCGCTAAGAAATAAAGCAGCCGCAAAACCGAAATTCAAGGTAAGGGCGTATAACAGATGCCCCATTTGTGGCAGACCCCGAGCTTTTCTTCGGAAATTCGGTATCTGCAGAATCTGTTTTCGTGACTTTGCATCACAGGGGAAACTACCAGGCGTCATAAAGTCGAGCTGGTAAATAGAGCGGTTTCGGTGGCGGACATCGAAACTTACGGTTTCAACAAGCGCACAGCTTGATAGGTTAAGAGAGATAGGAGAAGACAATGGCGATGAGCGATCCAATTGCCGATATGCTGACCAGGGTTCGGAATGCCGGCAAGGCAAAGTTCAATAGTGTCGACATACCCGGTTCCAAGATGAAATTCGAATTGGCAAAATTACTGAAAGACGAAGGCTATATCCGCAACTATAAATTCATAAAGGACAACAAACAGGGTGTACTGCGGGTCTACCTGAAATATAACGACAAACAGGAACACTCGATTCTTAGCATAGACCGTGTGAGCAAACCGAGCAAAAGGGTCTACATGAAGGGCAAGGACATCAAGCCGGTGTACAGTGGATTGGGTATTGCCGTTTTATCGACGTCCAAAGGGATTATGACGGACAAGCATGCCAGGGAAAAGAATATTGGTGGAGAGATTATCTGCAATGTCTGGTAATCGCTGTGATGATAAAAGAATTCCGTGGAAGGACGTTAACGAAGTCTCATAAAATGTTAGGCGACAGTGGAGGTTAACCCATGTCTCGAGTTGGGAAAAAACCGATTCCGGTTCCAGATAAAGCAAAAATTAGTTACAAAGATAAAGTGCTGACCGTCCAGGGTGACAAGGGAAGCCTTACTAGAGAAATTCATCAGGCCATTGATTTGGAGATAGCAGACAACATCATACATGTAACGATGCTCAATGAAAACAGGGAGAATCGGGCATTGCAGGGTTTGACGAGAAGTCTGGTGGCGAATATGGTGACGGGTGTCAGCACTGGTTTTGAGAGGGTTCTTGAAATCAATGGCATCGGCTATCGTGCCGAGCTGAAAGGCAAAAGTATTGTATTTAACCTCGGCTTTTCAAATCCGATAACGTTTAACCTGCCGGACGGCGTATCGGCTACATCGGAAAAGAACAATATTGTGAAGCTCTTTGCCATTGACAAGGAGCTGCTTGGACGCACCGCTGCCTCAATCCGGCAGTTGAGACCACCTGAACCCTATAAGGGGAAAGGCATCAAGTATGCAGAAGAGCACGTTCAGCGAAAAGCAGGAAAAACCGGAACCAAATAACAGAAAATGACTTAGGACGATAAAATGGGCGCAACAAATCCAAGCAAATTAGCACGGTTGAAAAGAAAGAAGCGGATCCGAAAGCACCTGAGCGGTACGGACCAGAAGCCGCGTTTGAGTGTATTTCGAAGTTCAAAACATATTTATGTGCAACTGATCGATGATGTCAGCGGTAGTACACTGGCGGCTGCAAGCAGTATGGAGAAAGTGGTGAGGGATCAGCCAAAATTTGAAAGCAAGGTTGCAACGGCAGAACACATCGGCAAGATTCTGGGAGAGAGAGCGGTCGAGAAAGGCGTTAAAAAGGTCGTCTTCGACCGGAACGGTTTTCAATATCACGGTCGCGTAAAAGCTGTTTCAAAAGGCGCCAGAGATGCGGGACTGGTGTTCTAGGAGCTATTTCAAAGTAAGGAGGCAGACCCTTGTTCAGAAAAGATAAGGAAGAAAGCGATTTAATTGATAAAGTTGTACATATCAGCCGTGTAGCCAAGGTTGTCAAGGGCGGCCGCAGGTTCAGTTTCAGTGCTATTGTCGTTGTAGGCGATGGTGATGGAAATGTCGGGTATGGTCTTGGAAAGGCCGGGGAAGTCCCGGAAGCCATACGAAAAGGCGTTGAAAGGGCCAAAAAGAATATGTCCCAGGTGGCGCTGATTGAAGGAACAATTCCTTTTCGAGTTGTCGGAAAATACGGCGCCGGGAAGGTGCTGTTAGCCCCTGCATCCAAAGGTACCGGTGTGATCGCGGGCGGTGCTGTCCGGGCCGTTCTGGAGGCAGCCGGCGTACAGAATATTCTTACCAAGTGTCTGGGCTCTCACAATCCCCACAACATTGTCAAGGCGACAATCGAGGGACTTCAGCAACTCCAAACCCGCGAGCAGGTTGCCGCCAGGCGGGGAATTTCTGTTGAAGATTTATAAATCGAGGAAGAATTCATGGCTGAGAAATTGAATATAACGCTGGTTAAAAGTATGATAGGCAGGCCTGAAAAGCACCGCAGGGTGTTGTACGGGATGGGGCTCAGAAAAATGAACAGAACGGTTCAGCTTGAGGACACACCCTCCATTCGAGGGATGATCAATGCGGTTTCACATTTAGTCAAGGTTGAGGAGAACAGCGATGAGATTAAATGAACTTTCTCCGGCAGCCGGATCGAAAAAATCCAAGAATAGAAAAGGCCGGGGTGTCGGATCCGGAAATGGGAAAACCGCCGGGCGCGGTACCAAGGGATATAACAGCCGTTCAGGCGGTGGTGTCAGGCCCGGGTACGAAGGTGGCCAGATGCCGATTCACCGAAGGCTTCCTAAACGTGGATTTACCAATATTTTCAGCAAAAAAATCGTGACGATAAATATTCGGGATCTGAAACGATTTGATAGCGGTAGTGTGGTTGACGAAACCGCTCTGGTGGGTTGCGGCCTTGTGAAGGGTTCGCGCGATGGTATCAAGCTGCTTGGACACGGCGACATTGATTATCCGTTGACCATCAAGGTGAACACGGTAAGCAGAAATGCAAAAACGAAAATCGAAGCTGCGGGTGGAAACGTAGAGGTCGTATAATGATAGGTAGTGGATTCCAGAACATATTCAAGATTCCAGAGCTTAAAAAGCGTATTTTATATACACTGGCGCTTCTAACGGTTTACCGGATCGGTGTGCATGTACCCACACCCGGGATCGATACCGTTGCACTGGCATCCTTTTTTGCTAAAGCTAAAGGAACTCTCCTGGGTTTGTTCGACATGTTTTCCGGTGGCGCCCTGGAGAGGTTGTCCGTTTTTGCTTTGGGCATCATGCCGTACATCAGCGCTTCTATTATTCTGCAGCTGTTGACTGTTGTGGTTCCACATCTCGAGCGGCTTTCCAAGGAAGGTGAACAAGGTCGGAAAAAGATCACGCAGTATACCCGCTACGGGACGGTTGTCTTGAGTATTATTCAGGGATTCGGTATCAGTGTCGGCCTCGAGAGCATGACCTCGCCGGGCGGGGCACCGATAGTTATCGATCCGGGATGGAGCTTTCGTCTCATGACGGTGATTACCCTGACTTCCGGGACCGCCTTTATCATGTGGTTGGGTGAACAGATTACCGAACGCGGTATCGGAAACGGTATTTCCCTGATTATCTTTGCGGGCATTGTTGCCGGAATACCCAGTGCGATCGGTAACTCGTTCCGGTTGATTTCAACCGGCGAGATGGGGATTTTCTCGGTACTGATTCTGGGTGTTTTGATGGTAGCGGTTATCGGCTTCATTGTTTTCGTCGAACAGGGGCAACGCCGGATTCCGGTGCAGTACGCAAAACGGGTTGTGGGACGCAAAATGTATGGCGGACAGAGTACACATCTCCCGCTTAAGGTCAATACCGCCGGCGTTATACCGGCCATATTTGCATCATCCATCATCATGTTTCCGGCTACCATAGCCAGCTTTATCGCCATACCGTGGGTAAAGGGCATCGCCGACTCCATGCAGCCCGGAAATTGGTTGTACCAGCTGCTGTTTGTAGGGTTTATCTTTTTCTTCTGCTACTTTTATACTGCGGTCACATTCAACCCGGTGGATGTCGCGGACAACATGAAAAAACAGGGGGGGTATATTCCCGGCATCCGTCCAGGGAAACGTACCGCCGACTATATTGACAGGGTTCTTACCCGCATTACACTGGGCGGTGCGATTTACGTATCATTGGTATGTGTGTTGCCTTCCATATTGATTACCAAATTCAATGTGCCTTTTTATTTTGGTGGTACAGCGCTTCTGATCGTTGTTGGCGTGGCTATCGATACGATATCGCAAATCGAGTCTCATATGCTCACGCGCCATTATGAAGGTTTCTTAAAAAAGGGTGGTGTCAAGGGCAGACGCTAGAAAATATTAATAGGGTAAATCGTTCTAAGATTTTATTCAATCAATCAAAAAAGGATGAAGCAAGATGCCGAAGGAAGAGGCAATCAAGGTTGAGGGCATTGTGCTTGAGACATTGCCGAATGCGATGTTCAAGGTCGAACTTGAAAATAAACACCAGGTCCTGGCGCATATTTCGGGAAAGATGCGCATGCATTTCATTAAAATTCTACCTGGTGACAAGGTGAGCGTGGAGCTTTCACCTTATGACCTGACACGCGGCAGAATTACGTATCGGTCCAAATGATACGGTTGCCGGTGGATGGGAATTCAGCTACACAGTTCTGGAACTCGACTACTACAACCGAATGGGTTATATCGAAAGAGAATAAGGACATGCACACATGAAAGTCACGGCATCGGTAAAAAAAATGTGCAATAATTGTAAAATCATTCGTCGGAAA
>JAOZSO010000137.1:0-7991 GCA_029939655.1 Desulfobacterales bacterium | reverse complement strand
GAAGCACAATTAATCAATTACTTGAAGGCAACAAATATTGAAGTTGGGTTATTATCCTTTTTTCTGTTCAAACGCTTTCATGAAATCACAGAGTGCCTGGACTGCCGTCAGTGGTGTTGGATTGTATATGGATGCCCGGCACCCGCCCACCGAACGATGCCCCTTCAGTCCGCCCAGCTGGTTTTCAATTGCTTCTGCGACAAATGCCTTTTCCAGATCCTCATCCGGAAGACGAAAGGTCACGTTCATCATGGAGCGACTGTCCACCGCCGCTGTCCCTCGGTAAAATTCACTCTCATCGATGGTCTTGTACAACAAATCTGCCTTTTCCGTGTTGGTTTCCGCCATTTTTTCGAGCCCGCCGATGGTCTCTTCGATCCACTTCAGAATCAGCTGCACCGTATAAATGGCAAAACAGGGGGGCGTGTTGAACATGGAATTCTTTGCCGAAAAGGTCGAATATTTCAAGATGGTGGGTATGGATTCCGGCACCATTTCAAGAAAATCATCCCGGATAACGACAACGCAGACACCTGCAGGGCCCATGTTTTTCTGGGCGCCCGCGTAAAACATGCCGAATTTATGGGCATCGAATGCACGGCTCAGGATATCGGACGACATGTCTGCAATCAGCGGCACACCGCCAGTATCCGGGAATTCCGCCCACTGGGTCCCCTTTATGGTATTGTTGGAGGTGATGTGCGCGTACACAGCGTCCGGGTTAAAGGAAATGCCTTTGGGAATATAGGAAAAGTTTTTGTCCTCTGAAGAGGCCACCATTTGAATGGACTTGCCCTGAATCTCGGCCTCCTTGATGGCCTTGGTTGACCAGGTGCCTGTATTGACATAATCGGCGGTCCCGCCATGGGCCAGAAAATTCATGGGCACCATGCAGAATTGCTGACTGGCCCCCCCTTGCAAAAAGAGCACATGAAAGGTTTCGTCCAGGGTTAAGAGCCGCTTGAGACGCTCAATCGCATCATTGATAACATCATCGAACCACTTGGACCGGTGACTCACTTCGGTAATGGACATGCCCGATCCCTTAAAGTCCAGAAAAGAGGCCTGTATTTCTTCCAGCACACTTAAAGGCAGAGCGGCAGGTCCCGCGTTGAAATTGTAAATTCTGTTTGTCATGAGTGTTTCCTCCATTCTTTCGCGACTTATATCAAGGCTTTAGTGTTTCTTAATAGAACATTACTTATTAGCACAGAAATGAATCCATATGTCAATAAAATCGTGTTATGAATTGACAAATGCGCCGATTTCAACATAAATATACAGACCTATAACCAATCCTAAGTAACTCATAAGGCCGATGGGTGATCCTGATGTGATCGGGAAACTGTCTGAGTTTCTTAGAGTCCATTATACCGAACAGTATGAAAAGTTCCAATAAGTTCTCTGCCATGCCAATTTGACATCATTTTTCTTTAATGTTTGGCCCTGTTCGGTATTATGGCCTCTTAGAAACGAGTTTTTCACGGTCACATCAGGGTTATCCATCGGCCGGAACCTTTTCCTTCTTTTG
This sequence comes from Desulfobacterales bacterium, assembly GCA_029939655.1. Lineage (GTDB taxonomy): Bacteria > Desulfobacterota > Desulfobacteria > Desulfobacterales > B30-G6 > B30-G6. Next base: position 6,460 of record JAOZSO010000137.1, on the reverse strand, counting down.
GAATATAGATCCGTAAATATACCACCATAAATATGATTTCAACGAGGATAAAACAACATGAAAACCTACACATACCCATCCTTGGCCGCTGAAAAAAGGCTTGAAGTGATCGAAAATAGAACCATCGGGTTCAAAAAGAAAGACATCACCGCGGTCAACCGCATTATCGAAAATATAAGAAAAAACGGTGATGCAGCCCTTATCCGTTACACCCATCAATTTGATTCCGCAGCTGTGATCGAGTCATCCATCCAGGTAACCTCACAAGAAATTGAGACTGCCCTAAAAAATATTGATCGCACATTTCTGAGGGCCCTCAACCGCGCAACAAGACAAATCAAGGCATTTCATCAGAAACAGCTTCAAAAATCATGGATCAGCACCGATCGGGAGGGCGTTCTTGTAGGACAGTTAATCAATCCTGTGGATGCTGCAGGCATTTACGTACCCGGTGGCAGAGAGGGAAAAACACCTCTTGTTTCGACGGTGTTGATGTGCGCCATCCCCGCGGCGTTGGCAGGCGTCCATAGAATATCCATGGTAACCCCGCCCATGAAAAATGGTGCGGTCAACCCGCATCTGCTGGTTGCAGCAAAAAAGGCCGGCGTAAAGGATATTTACAAAGCGGGCAGCGCCTGGGCCATTGCCGCTCTGGCCTATGGTACGGAAACCATACCCAAGGCGGATGTCATTGTCGGCCCCGGCAATATCTACGTAACCCTTGCAAAAAAACTGGTCTCAGGGGATGTGGGCATCGATATGCTGGCAGGTCCCAGTGAGATTCTGATTGTGGCCGATGACAGTGCCGTACCTGCCTATATCGCCGCAGACCTTCTTTCCCAGGCGGAACACGATCCGCTATCATCTTCGATCCTTGTGACAACATCGGCCGAGATCGCCAAGGAAGTTTCCATGGCGCTGGAAGAGCAGCTAAAAACCCTCCAGAGAAAAAACATTGCCGCGGCAGCCCTCAAAAAGTATGGGGCCATCCTGGTCGTACCGAACATCACCACGGCCATCAGCATTGCCAACCGGGTCGCCCCCGAACACCTCGAACTTCAGACCCGGAACCCGTTCAGCATCATTGGAAAAATCCGCCATGCCGGTGCTGTTTTCGTTGGAAACCATACACCGGAACCTGTGGGCGACTATATTGCCGGACCGAATCACGTACTACCCACGGCAGGAACAGCGCGCTATTCATCGGCCCTTTCCGTCGACCATTTTGTCAAGAAGACCAGCCTTATCCACTACGCCGAGGCACCCTTCAAAAAGGAGGCCGGGGACATCATGCGGCTGGCAGAGGTGGAAGGACTCGATGCGCATGTCAATTCGGTGAAGATCAGGCTATAGACTATAGACCGATAGGCTGATAGGCTGTTAGACTGTAGGATATTAGACTGATAGGCTGTAGGATAATAGGTTGTTTAGACTGTAGGCTGGTAGTCCCTTAACTGTATTTTTTGTGTACTTTGGGGCCAAAAATAAAGCAATCACGAAAACACGAAATCTGAAAAACACGAAATTTTTCATGTTTTTTTTCGTGATTTCGTACCTTCGTGGTTTCGTGATAAAAAATCTTTTTCTTTTCTGGTTTATCCGGATTGGGTTCTGTGTAAGAACTACCGTATTGGCCCAGGAGCTTCTCCTACAGCCTGTGCTTTTATTACAAACCTAAAACTTAAAACCTAACACTTAAAACGGCTAAACAGCTACAACCCCTACCCGATAACACCTCAGGCAGCGATTTGCTTCGGCAATGGCTTCGGGAGTTGAAAAACCCTTTTCCACTTCATCAAAGGTTGTCTTGCGTGTCTCAGGCGGCAACATCTCTAGGTGCTTCCGCTTTGCCACGCCAATATCACCAAGCACTTCTTCCCGGTCGTATACCCTTACATCATTGTAAAATCGGTGAAAACAGTCCTCCCGGGTGTATTCGAGGGGCTGACCGTTGATGAGGTGGTCGATGCTCTGGGCAGCTTTCCGGCCGCCTGCACAGGCTGTTATCAGCGCACCCGGACCTGTCTCGCAATCCCCGGCGGAAAAAAGTTTGGGCCGGGATGTCTGCTTGGTGACATCATCCACAATAAAGGTCTTCCAGGCTGTTGTCTCTACCCCTTCCGTTCCCTCCAGGAGGGACAGGTCCACGCGCTGGCCGATGGCCGGCACAACCGTATCACAATCGAATGTAAATTCGGATCCCTCGATGGGAACTGGTCTCCGGCGGCCACTCTTGTCGGGCGCTCCCAGTTTCATCCGGATACATTCGAGTCCGATCACCCGATCGTTTTCGGCAATGATGCGCACCGGCGTCGTCAAGAAGTTGAATTGAACATTCTCTTCTTCGGCATCCCGGATTTCCACTTCATCGGCAGGCATCTCCTTCCGGGTTCTTCGGTAAACCAGGTGCACATCCTCCTTCTCGATCCTGAATGCACTTCGCACACAGTCAATGGCAACATTCCCACCACCGATCACAACGACTTTTTTTCCATCCGGGTAGGGATCCCGTCCCTGATTGATATCCAGAAGGTATTGAACACCAGGGATAAAACCTTTGTATCCTTTTTCTTCACCCTGAACCCGCATGGATGTGCTGTCCTGTGCCCCGATACCGATAAATACAGCATCGAAATCGTTTTCCAGCTGTGACAGGGTAATATCCTTGCCAATGGTGGTATTGTAGTGAATCTCGACACCCAGTTTCTGGATTTGCTCCACCTCTGAACGTAAAACGGCCCGTGGAAGACGATAGTCGGGAATACCCACTGCCGACATGCCTCCGGGCTCTGACAGGTGTTCATAGATAATCACGGCGTGCCCCATTTTGGCGAGATGAAATGCGCAGGTGACACCCGCTGGCCCGGCCCCGACAATGGCAACCTTGCCTGTTTTCGAAGACGTGACGATCTCATAAACAGGTTCCTTCTGTTTGGCCAGTTCTTGATCCGCCACAAACCGCTTAAGATATTTTATGGATACGGGCTCGTCCAGATTGGCCCTGCGGCAATTTTCCTCACATGGACGCACACAGACACGTCCGACGATTCCCGGAAGAGGCAAGCGCGTACGAATAATATCCAGCGAATCCTGAAACCGGCCCTCTTTGATACATTCGACATAACGGGGAATGTCCAGGTGAATCGGGCAGGCTTCCATACACGGCGCCGTGACGTTGGCATGATATTGACCGGGCGTAAGGGTTCTCTTTGCGTCAACCAGATCCGAAAACTGCTCCGGGAAATAGGTCAAGGCCTGCAGAATCGGCAGGGGACCGGTCTTCCCGATACCGCACTTGGCCGTACGATGGACCGTCTCGGCGACGTCTCTCAGGTAGACGATGTCTGATGGTCTGCCTTGGCCGTTGCATATAGCCTCCAGCGTTTTTACCATAACGGTTGTTCCGGTCTGGCACGGTATGCACTTTCCGCAGGACTGGTTTTGTACAGCCTCCATGTATGCCCGGCAGAGATCCACCACATGAACATCTTCTGAACGAAGAACAAAACCATCCCAACCCATAAACGCCTTGATCGGTTCTGTTTCATTCAGCTTTTTAGGCATTTGAATTTCTTTGAATGCGTTGGGTTCCGTCATAGAACCGTTGGAGTCATCACGATTATCGACAACCTCTCCCGCCCAGGAACTGAATATGACATCTTTCATGAATACTCACCCATCGTTAATATTTATGTTTGCTTCTTCTGAAAGCAGCTTGGATGCTGGGAGGGTTGCTATTAGCTATAAGCTACCCCTTGAACCCTTGGCCCCTCGAATCCTCGAACCCTTCATTGTGGGTCAGCTCTTTTGGAGATGATCCACAATTGATATTAAACGACCATACAATTCGATTTCCAAAACAATGTCAAGTATCTAAGGGCTCGCGCAAAAATAACTTCACATTTTGGCATCTCAGCTTCAGCCCATCTTTGGCCGATGTCTCACTCGCAAAATCCGCGAAATAGCTTGCTATTCCTGTGGTTTTGCTCTCTCGAATCAGCCAAACCTGAACCAAATCTGAGCGCCAACTTTATTAAGTTATTTTTGCGCGAACCCTAACGCAGAAATATTTGGGTTAGTGCTTGAAGCTTCTCTGACCCGTGTACACCATGGTAACGCCGGCTGCATTGCATGCCTCGATGGATTGATAGTCATTGGTGGATCCGCCGGGCTGGACAACTGCAGAAATACCCTCCCGAATACCCACGTCAACCCCGTCACGAAAAGGAAAGAACGCATCACTCACCATAGCAGCCCCGATCAGGCCGCCCTTTTCTTTAGACACGCGTGTGTCTATTTCAGACAGCGCTGCATCATCCTTCATGTCGTTGTAGGAAGTCTTGAATGTTTCAAAACAGTATCGATCCGCCAGTTTTCGATAGGCTTTATCCCGTGCGATCTCAGCAACACCGACCCTGTCCTGCTCGCCGGTTCCGATTCCGACGGTAACCAGATCCTTTACATAAATCACCGAGTTGGAGGTGATACCGGATTCCACCAGCCAGCCAAAAAGCAGGTCCTGGTATTCCTTTTCCGTGGGAATTCGATCGGTTTTGTAGGTTTGTCCCTGATACGTACATTCCGCCGGCACCAGATCCTCTTTTGAACGTGCCGCGGGAACGAAGGACCACTGGGCAATAAAACCGCCGTCAATGAGACTTTTAAACTCTACACAACGCTTGCCAACAAAGCTTTGAAGTCTATTGATATTGTCTATCCGAATGACGCGCAGGTTTTTCTTCAAAGAAAAAATATCCATGACGCCTTCTTCGAACCCCGGAGCTACGACGACTTCTGAATACTGACTGGAAACGGCTTCCGCCGTAGCTTTGTCCACGGGTCGATTGAGCGCGATACAACCGCCAAATGCCGCCACCCTGTCAGCCATATTGGCCTTGACGTAGGCATCGGTCAACGTGTCTGCCTGGGCAACACCGCACGGATTGTTGTGCTTGACAATAACGACCGTTGGCTTGTCCACAAAATACCGCAGGATGTTCAGGGAATTGTCGGCATCCGTGAGGTTGGTTTTCCCGGGATGTTTACCTGACTGGAGCAGCTCGACATCCGACGCAAGATACTGTCCCGGCTGGATGGTTTCGGTTTCACCCAGCATGAGATTGCCATTCACCAGTTTGAAAAGCGCAGCTTCCTGACCAGGGTTTTCTCCGTACCGCAGACCTTTTTGGACACCATCGATCACCCAGGTGACCTTTTCGTAAAACAGGGTCTGACGTTTCTCCTTATCGATAAAACTTACCTCCATGTTGGCAGGAAAGTTGTCCTCCACGATGGTACTGTACATTTTTTTCAAATCTTCAGACATGGCAAGCTCCCAACCCGGATAAACCGGAAAAGAAAAAGATTTTTTATCACGAAATCACGAAAAGTCGAACGCGCAGCGCAGGCGCTTGCGCCGCGTGACCACGAAAAAGACCATGAAAATTTTCGTGTTTTTCAGATTTCGTGTTTTCGTGCTTCGGATTTAAAAATTATAGCAGTCCTTGACTTCCCCCTGGTTTTTAGATGCTAAAAAGTCCGCAATCGTGCGATCATAAACCGCCGTATGTTCAAATGCTTTTTGTGCGAGTCGAAAGCGAAGATCCAGCGAAGTGAACCCGGTGTTTTTCTCCATATCAGCAATAACCATATCGTAATCCCCTGGATCCACGACCGATGCGACCCTGATAAAATTTTTTGCCGAAGCCCTGATCATGCAAGGCCCACCGATATCGATATTTCCACGAGCCTGTTCAGGGGTCACGCCTTGCCTTGAAATGGTTTCCTTGAAGGGGTAGAGATTCACCACCACCATATCGATGGGCACACTGTTTGTCCTGGACAGATCTTTCTTGTGAGCGTCATTGTATGTCTCGGTCAGGAGCCCGAGGTATATCTTGAAATCCAGTGTCTTCACAAGCCCGCCCTGGGTCTCGGGTTGGCCGGTATATTCGGACACCTGTTTCAAGCAGGCAGACGATTTGTCGCCAAGGATCTCTTTGAGCCTCTGATAGGTTCCGCCGGTGGATAAAAACTGAATACCCGGATTGATTTGCATCAGCCGGGGAACAAACGTGTCCAGCCCCTGCTTGTCGGAAACGCTCAAAAGAACGTGATTGATTTTAACCGAGTCATCGATTTTTTCTACGATATTGATTCCCATAAATGGTTACCTCCCTATTTAGATGTTTATTGAGTTCCTTGTGTTCGTTGCGTTTATTGTGTTGCCTTCAGCAAACGGTATATAGCTCTCAACACGACCCTGTTCCATCAACCCAATGAACTCAAGAAACTCAACAAGCTCAATGAACGCTATTATACCCTGCTATACCCTGCGGGCGTCATTCATTACTGCTTTCTGCTGGTGGCCCTTGGTCTGGACTTTACCTAACACCTAAAACTTAAAACTCAACTTTCGGGTTTCATGTTTTAGGAGCGAAATGGGTGATCCGATGGCGAT
>JAOZSO010000136.1:0-8014 GCA_029939655.1 Desulfobacterales bacterium | reverse complement strand
GCCAGATTTCGGGCAGCAGCCAGATTGTGGGCGCCGTCCAGGATGATTCTGGGATACTCGGAAATGATTTCGAGTCTTCCGGGCCAGCATAGGATAAACAAGCCCTGCCGGCAGTTTTCTTCGGAGATGGAAACTCCGGCACGATTCAGGAGTTCGCATGCGGCCAGGGAAATGGCGGCATTATCGACCTGGTGCCGGCCCATGAGACTGGTTTTCATATTGGGCCATCGGTTCTGGATTCCGAAAAAGGTAAAGGCATTCCCCGATTTCCGGCGTACCCGGAAGTCTTTTCCCAGGCGGAAGACAGGGGCTGATTTTGCGGCAGCGATGTCATTCAATACGGACAGTGCCCCTGGTTGCCTGACGCCTGTGACCACGGGAATGCCTTTCTTGATGATGCCTCCCTTTTCGCCGGCAATTTGTGCCAGGCTGTTGCCCAGGTAATCCTGGTGCTCAAGGGATAGATTCGAAATGATGCTGACGGTCGGCCTGACGATATTGGTGGCATCGAGTCGCCCACCCATACCGGTTTCAATGACGGCCCAGTCAATGCTCTCCCGGTCAAAATCATAGAGAGCCATGGCCGTCGCAAATTCGAAGAAGGTAGGCTCCCGGGATCCATGATGGACGTTTTTAACAGCCTCGTAGGCAGCTACTACCCCTGCATTGGATATGTGTCTGCCATTGGTGCTGATCCGTTCATTGAAGGTGACCAGATGAGGGGAAGTATACAACCCGGTCCGGTACCCGGCTGTATTCAAGATCGAAGCGATACCCGAGGCGATGGAACCCTTTCCGTTGGTGCCCGCCACATGGATGCAACCAAAATGATCCTGCGGATTTCCGAGTTCCTTCAATATACGCCTGATGGTTGAAAGCCCCATTTTGATGCCGAATCTTCTGAGGCTGTACATGGCTTTCAGGCAATCGTTGTAAGTTTTATCCGAGGTTATTGGGTTCATTGTGTTTTTTGAGTTCATTGTGTTTGTTGGGTTGCTCAAGGCAATCGGCCTATAGCCATTTGCACCCCACATCCCAAAGTTATCGGATTCGTTGTGTTCACCCCAGTTTATGCAACTATGGGGTCCGCACAAAAAAAGCCCGGCAGGTTGTGAAACGCTGCCGGGCAAAAAAATGAGTAAAAGCTTATCGGTACCTGCGTCTTGAAGCAGCTATCCGCTGACGTCTCAACGCTTCGCGCTGTTTTCGTCGTCTATATTCACTCGGTTTTTCGTAACTTTTTTTGAGTTTTAACCGTTTGAAAAGTCCATCGTTCTGAATTTTTTTCTTCAAGATCCTCATGGCTTTTTCAAGGTCGTTGTCATAAACCTTTACTTCAATAGCCTTCAAACTTCATCGCCCCCTTTTCCCCACGATATATGCAACAGCATTCTCGATCGTTGATTATGTAAACATGCATTTATAATGACTTACGGAACGAATTGCAAGTAAAAAATTGACGGTCTTGTAAAACGTCCAACTACAACTTTGAAAGCAGCTCATCGGTGACGTCTTTGACGCTCGGTTCACCATTCAATGTGATATACTTGAGGCCTTCTTCCTGTTCCGCAAGATCTCTAAAGTAGTAAGCCGATGCCAGCGTGCCCACTTCGTCGTCATAATAGATATTGTGCCGTTTGTTGATGGCCTCTTCGTCCTGGTCATCGGAACGTGTTTTCAGGTCACCATTACAGACGCGGCATTTGTCGCCGTCCGGTTTGATGGCATCGATAAAAATATTGTTGGGGTGGTTATTGTCGTTCACGCATAGTCTGCGGCCCATAATTCTGTTTTTGGCTATTTCGCGGTCGAGCAGGATTTCTACGACAATATCGAGACGCATATCGGCGGCTTTGAGGGCCTCGTCCAGTTTGATGGCCTGGTTCTTGTTTCTCGGAAAACCATCCAGAAGCCATCCATTTTTACAATCATCTCGTTGCAGGCGGTCGAGAATCATGGGAATGGTAATGTCGTCAGGAACAAGATCGCCCTTGTCGATGTACGCTTTGGCCTGGGCCCCGAGTTCAGTGCCATTGGAAATGTTCTCACGAAAAATAGCACCAGATTCGATGTGTGGGGTCTGGTATTTACCTTTTACGATAGAGCCCTGTGTACCTTTGCCACTGCCATTTGGACCGAAAAATAAAATATTCATATACGTCTCCTTTCCTTTATTTGAATTTTTCCCGCACTTTACAAGTGCGGGAAAAATTCAAATCGTGTAACGATTATATTTTGACAACTTCATAATGACTTGGGTTGTTTAGGCTGTAGACTTTTAGATGTTACGTATGATCAGGCGCACGATCTTCTCCTAACAGCCTACAGCCTATCTACCTAATTTGTACCATAGCTTCTACAAAAACCGCTTGCCAATGTCAAGCTTCAAGGGTGTGTAAGAAGCGATTGCATCTGCTGTAAATTTGAGTGCCTCTTTCCGGGTCGTGATATGGCCGGCAAGTTGATGTTCTCTTGTACGTGCAAGAATCTGTTTGAACAGGGGTGAGGGTGTCAGGTGCAGGTGATGGATCAGATCATGGCCGGATATGAGCGGGGGGATTTCAAGGGACGGCCTGAAATCGACGTCGTACCGGTGGGCCAGCTCTTTCACAAACAACTCAAATTCAGGGCCCGTCGTATGTGCAGAAACCTGTTTTGCTCGCATGTCGGCGAGGGAAAGCAGGAGTATGTCTGTAGTAACACCATGCGTTTTCAAGAAGAACCGGGTGATACCTCTTTGGGTCAAGGTCTTTTTTTGCCTGGCATTAAACAAAAATAGCGGCCTGGGGTGGTATCGAACCATCTTTGTGGCATGTTCGATCTCATTGCGGGAAAATCGAAGCCTGTCACCAAGGTTTGCCACCATCCGGGCGCCGGTGGACGCGTGACCTATAAACTTGACATGCCCAGCAATGGCCCGATGCATGCTCAGCGGTTTTCCCATGTCGTGCAGCAAAGCTGCCAATTTCAGGCGGGTTTGCCGGTGCACATCCATGGGTTCCATCAATGGCCGATGGCCCGGGTCGCGACTTTGATCTTGGGTTGTCAATACCTCCATGTGATAAACTGTTCGGATTGTGTGTTCAAAGACATCGAAGGCGTGGTGCCTGTTTTGAAGGCAGCCTTTCATCGCTGCTATTTCCGGCAGGACGTTAAAGAGAATCCCGGTATCGGCCATTTTCCGCAGCCATTCATGGGTACCCGGTGCCTTAAAGATACCGAGCAGTTCTGATCGGATCCGTTCGGCGGCGGTTGCCGAGATCAAATGGGCGTTGCTCCGGATTGTTTTGAGGGTATGTTTATCTATTTGGAAGTCGAGTTGTGCTGCGATTCGAAATGCTCTCAGGAGGCGCAGAGGGTCTGCCTGAAAACTGGTTTTCGAAACCTGTCGGATCTGCCTATCCTGAATATCCTGAAGCCCATGGGCAACATCGATGACCTTTGCTGACCATGTTTCATAGGCCAATGCGTTGACCGTAAAATCTCGATGTTTCAGATCTTCTTCAATGGTGGTACCCTGAAGGGGAGAAATGTCGAAGATACGGTTTTGGGTGACCACGCGAAACATCGGGTGAGTCTGCCTGCCCATAGCGATGACGCGGCTGTTCAGTTTCATGGCTAGTTCATGGGCAAACGGCTCTGGATCACCATGAACAGCGATATCCACATCCGTGGGTATTCTGCCGAGAAGGCGATCCCGCAAGGAACCGCCCACAATATAAACGCCCTTTCTCCTGGGTAGAGCATCTATGTTGAAATCCATCATGATCCGGTACCCCTCCCCCCTATATTGCATAAACCCCAGTAAAAAACTACGACTTGACTTCGGCTGAGCTCAGTCGATGCCCACCCTCAGACGCCTTGACTCTGAAGCCCTCCGGCTTTTGCAACACTGGGGTAAACTTATGTGATTTATTATGAATGCGTCAATATAGAATTTCGGCATTACGGTCTCTTGGGAGCGAGTTTTTCACGTTCGCACAGGGATTATCCATCCGCGATACCACCAACCTTCTTTTAGGTTATAGTCCCGTAGAATTTATATCGCTTCGCTCACAATTGTGGAATTTCCGAGATGTTTATACCAAAAAGCTTGACAGGCACCGAATCATGAATTATCTATACCCCATAAATCAAGGCAACGAACCCGCCTTTTGGAAAAACACCTGCAAGGTTTAAATATCACGAAGCATTCGAATTTTCCTCGACACGACTAGCAGACTCTAAGCCGTCTGCAATTCAGTTTTTTTACATTGCTGATATCGATCGGTTCTGCAAATTCAGATGCCGACGCGGGGGCTCAATATATGGGTGAAGTATTTGGCAAAAGATGCTGATAAATATCCGGAGGGAAACTGTCACAGATAGCCATATTAATCAAAGAGGTAGATAGATCATGAATATCGTTGAACTAAAAGAAAAAAAAATCAGTCAACTTACCAAGATGGCTAAGGATTTCAAGATCGAACAGGCTGCCGGCATGCGCAAACAGGAGCTTATTTTTGCCCTGCTACAAGCCCAAATAGAGAAAGATGGGCTGATATTTGGGGAAGGCACATTGGAAATTCTGCCGGATGGTTTCGGATTTCTACGGGCACCCAACTACAACTACCTGCCGGGTCCGGATGACATCTACGTGTCTCCATCGCAGATTCGACGGTTTAACTTGCGTACCGGTGACACCGTCTCGGGTCAGATTCGTCAACCAAAAGAATCCGAGCGATATTTTGCGCTTCTGAAAGTTGAGGCCGTCAACTATGAAGACCCGGAAGTTGCCCGGGACAAAATTCTTTTTGATAACTTGACGCCGCTATATCCGGAAAAAAAGGTGAATCTTGAATCGGAAAAGGACAACTATTCGACACGTATTATGGATCTCATGACGCCCATCGGGTTTGGTCAGAGGGGGTTGATCGTATCGCCACCCAGGACGGGCAAGACCATGTTGCTGCAGTTTATTGCCAACAGTATTGTGGCCAGTCATAAGGATGTCGAGCTATTTGTACTGTTGATCGATGAGCGACCTGAAGAAGTTACCGATATGGAAAGATCGGTCAGAGGCGAGGTGATCAGTTCCACCTTCGACGAACCTGCTGAAAGACATGTTCAGGTGGCCGAAATGGTGATTGAAAAAGCCAAGAGACTTGTAGAGCACAAAAAGAATGTCATTATCCTACTGGACAGTATTACGCGATTGGCCAGAGCATACAACTCCGTCATGCCACCCAGCGGCAAGATACTCTCGGGTGGCGTGGACTCCAATGCCCTTCAACGTCCAAAGAGATTTTTTGGCGCGGCACGAAACATCGAGGAGGGCGGTAGCCTCACCATCATCGCAACTGCACTCGTCGATACCGGTAGTCGTATGGATGAGGTTATTTTTGAAGAATTTAAAGGCACCGGCAACATGGAACTACAGCTGGACAGGAGACTCTCGGATAAACGACTCTTTCCGGCCATCGATATCAATAAATCAGGAACCCGAAAAGAAGAACTGTTGCTTGATGAAAAGACCTTAAACCGCGTATGGATACTAAGAAAATTACTTTCTTCCTTAAATCCGGTGGACTCACTCGAATTTTTACTTGAAAAAATGACCGGAACAAAGGATAATAAAACATTTCTGGAATCTATGAACGCATAACAGGGGGTTAAAATTTAATGAAAGCGGACATTCATCCGAAGTATACGGAAACAAACATCAAATGTGCATGTGGTAACATCTTGGAGGTTGGTTCGACCAAAGAAAATATCAGCGTTGAGATTTGCTCGAAATGTCACCCTTTTTTCACCGGGAAACAAAAGCTCATCGATACGGCCGGCCGTATTGAAAGATTTCGCAGGAAATACGAGAAATTTCAAAAAAAAGTGGAAAACTGAACCACAATATCAAGACGTGACCCAAATTCAAAAGCACGAAACCAAACGTTTTCGTGCTTTCGTGTTTAACGCTCACTGATTCGTGAAACTTCCGGGTTAAGAGGTATGCGGAACCAATTGGACCCAATAGCCACGATGGGTATAGCAGGCAAACATGTTTGACAAACTTATCGGCATTGAAAAACGATATCATGAACTCGAAGGACTTCTGAGCGATCCAAAAGTAATTCAGGATTATGAGCTATATCAGAAGTATGCCCGCGAGCATTCAGACCTCAACAAAATTGTTATCGTATTTAAAGACTATCAGGCGGTTGCTGGTGGAATCGACGAGAGCCTGGAGCTTCTCAAGGACGATGACCCGGAAATCAACAAGCTGGCGCGGGATGAGATCGACCGTTTGAACGAAAAAAAGGAGTCCCTGGAGGCAGAACTCAAAAAGCTTCTGATTCCCAAGGATCCTCTGGACGGTAAGAATGTTATCCTCGAAATCAGAGCCGGTACCGGGGGAGAGGAGGCCGGGCTTTTTGCCAATGATCTTTTTAAAATGTACCAGCGGTTCGCCGAGATCGCGAATTGGAAGGTGGAGATTCTCAACCACCATGCTACGGGTGTCGGTGGTCTGAAAGAGGTTATCGCGATGGTTCACGGCAAGAATGCCTACAGCCGTCTCAAATACGAGAGCGGGACCCACCGTGTTCAACGGGTCCCAGCGACGGAAACCCAGGGCCGCATACATACCTCCGCTGTTACCGTGGCTGTTTTGCCTGAGGCGGAAGAGGTGGATATCGACATCGATCCAAACGATATCAAGGTTGATGTTTACCGGGCTACAGGTCCGGGAGGACAGTCCGTCAACACAACGGATTCTGCCGTGCGCCTCACCTATCTCCCCACCGGTCTCGTGGTAACCTGCCAGGATGAAAAATCACAGCACAAGAACAAAGCTAAGGCAATGAAGGTCCTGAGTGCACGCCTGCTTGACGCCATGATACAGGAACAGAACGAAAAGCGTTCCGAAGAGCGCAAGAGCCAGGTTGGCAGTGGTGACAGGAGCGAGCGGATCCGAACCTACAACTTTCCCCAGGGAAGGGTAACGGATCATCGCATCGGCCTCACCCTATACAAACTGGACAGCGTTCTGCAGGGCAATATTACCGAAATAGTGGATGAACTGACAACCTATTACCAGGCCCAGGCATTGAAGAATGAACATTCAGGCGACACACAGGGACACTCCTTGGACCATTCTTAAGCTGCTCAATTGGGCGGCATCCTATTTTAAATCACACGATATCGACAATCCCAAATCCACTGCTGAAATATTGTTGTCTCATGCGCTGCAACTGCAACGGATTGATCTTTATCTACAATATGATCGCCCCTTGAACAGGGATGAGCTCTCGGCATTCAAACAATTGGTTCAACGTCGGCGAAATAGAGAACCCGTAGCTTATATTGTGGGTAACAAGGAGTTCTGGTCGCTGCCTTTGGCGGTTACACAGGATGTCCTGATTCCCAGACCCGATACAGAATGCCTGGTGGAAACGGCTTTGGGCATTCTGGAGCACGAACCCGTTGGTTTGCCTCTTCGAATTCTCGATCTGGGAACCGGCTCCGGCGCTATTATTCTTTCCATTGCTTCCCAGTGTCAAGGCCCTGTCTATTTTGCTTCTGATATTTCCGAAAAGGCAACAGTTCTTGCCAAAGCCAATGCTATGGAAAATGGATTGACCCATATTCACTTTTTTACAGGGGATTGGTTGGTGCCGTTGCGGACATCGGCCAAGCCATTTGATCTGATCGTGTCGAATCCGCCGTATATCCCCAGTGGTGAGATTCCCAGTCTGCAGGCTGAAATTTGCCGTTACGAACCCTTGTTGGCGCTTGATGCGGGTGCCGATGGTCTGGTGTGCCTGCGTCATCTTGTTCAAAATGTGTGGCCATACCTGAAACCGGGCGGTCACCTGATCATGGAGATCGGATACAACCAGAAAAACGATGTGACAGCACTTGCCATGGCTGCCGGGCGATACGAGGCCATATCCGTTCGCAAGGATTACGGCGGAAATGATCGGGTGATTTGTATGAGGAGAAACTAAGGGCTCGAGGGTTCGAGGGGGATACAAGGGTT
>JAOZSO010000007.1:12706-25780 GCA_029939655.1 Desulfobacterales bacterium | reverse complement strand
AATCCTATTATCGATCTCCAGGAGCTTTCCACCACGGTGCGGGTGCGGGAAGGCAACTCCATTGTTTTGGCAGGACTGATCACTCAGATCCGGCAGTCCAATCAAAAGGGACTTCCGTTTTTAAGAAGTATTCCGGGCCTGAAATATTTTTTCGGGCAAGTGGAAGAAGTTATGGAGAACAGGGAACTCGTGATTTATATCACCCCTCATGTTCGTAAGATATAGTGATACCAATCACAAAACACAGAAAACGGCAACTGATAAGGAGTCTGATGATGAATTGCTTTAGAAAAAAAATGAAAGACAATTCCGGTTTTACCCTCGTGGAAATCGCCATTGTGATGGTGATTATCGGTCTTTTGATCGGTGGGGTCCTGAAAGGCCAGGAGATGATAAAAAATGCCAAGATCAAACGTGTGATGAAGACATCTGACGAAGTTCGGGCGGCCATTTTTACTTACCAGGACCGCTTTGGCTACTATCCGGGCGATGACCCGCTTGCCACGACACACACCGGCGCAGCTGTGACCAACGGAAACGGTAACGGGCAGGTCGCTGCGGCTGAGGACGAGCATGTGTTCGAACACCTGGCCACCGTGGGGCTTATTTCCGGTTCTGCTGCCAGCTATGCCGGGGGAACCTTTCCGAGTCATCCGTTTGGGGGGCGCTATTACCTTCTTTGGCAGAACCGAAACGGCAAGACATCCAACTGGATCACCTACACACTGGTGCCGGTGGATGCTGCCATTGCCATAGACACGAGTCTTGATGACGGGGTCTATACCACGGGATCCGTCCGAGCCAGCGGGCCCTATACCGGAACAGCCGCGCTGACGGTTTATGTAGATCTCTAACCATGGGCAAAAAAGGGTTTACGATCATAGAGGTTGCCGTCGTCATGGTGATCATCGGGCTGCTGGTAGGGTTTGGCGCTACCCTGGTGGGTCCATTGACGGAACGATCCAAACGAATGGCCACCACCGAAATCATCACAGGGGCGGTGGAATCGATTGTGGGGTTTGCGTCAGCTGAAAAACGCCTGCCCCAATGGGGAGACAACGCTGCCGACGGCACTCTGGATGAGTTCTGTGAGATTGTTACCAAGAGAAGAGACAGCGCCACAAAACCCATATACTATTTTCTTGACAGCCGTCTGACGGCACCCGGGAGTCTGTGTGGCCGCAAAACCACCGCTTTGACGGTCTGTCGGGACAGCGCCTGCACCGACCGCATATCCAACATCGCCTTTGCCGTTGTGAGCGGGGCCATGGACTACAACCCCCAGACCGGTATCGTGACGTCCGGCTGCCCGGCCGGGCAGACATGCATCGGCGTGTATGAGCCGGGTACAGCCGGCATCGACAACTGTACCAATGGCACCGACTGCCCCAACTATGATGGTGCTGTTGACAGGATCAACCGGGCCGAAGCCTATGACGATATTGTCGACTATGTCACCTTGGGTGAACTGCGAACAAAAGCCGGGTGTCAGGGCGCTCCCCTGAAGATATTAAACAATGAATTGCCGTCGGCAAGCATGAGCAGTACCTATTCCGCAACGATTTATGCCGAAGGGGGGGTCCCCTTCAGCACTGGCGGAAAGTATAAATGGTGTGTCGAAATCGGTAACCGCAGCTCATCCGCGGGCATCCCGGGCGGATTGGTCATCACTCCGGGTTTTGTCCGCTACCCGGATGATGCCTCTCCAACCCGCTGCTCAGACCAGGCCGAAATAGCCTGGTCGTCCTATCAGGCTGATGATCTGATCATTTCAAGGGGGTCGGGCCTGACGGAACCGGGCTCGTTTCTGATCACCGTCAGTGCTAGAGACGACAGCCGGAACGGCAATGATCCGTCTTGCAACAATGCAGGGAACGAAGATAACTGTGTGCGCAAGTCGTTTGTTTTGACGGTAAATCCCTAACCTGAGTGTTTCACGAGGCGATCTTGCCGCATCCGTTGTGTTGTGGGCCATTCGCAGTAGCAAACTACAGCTTCATGGCCCAACGCCTTGTGGCTACAGCAACCTCACCCCGTGAAACATACGGGTAAAGAATCCCAACTGACATCTGTTTCTTCATCTTTAAATTCAACATTCGATGTTGGGCGTTCGATGTTCGATGTTCATTGGTTTTTGGGTGCTGAAGTTGTTGATTACCCCTGACGCTCCTATTTAACAAACGTTCCCCGATCGTATATATAGCTATATTCTAAAAGAAGATAATTGGATAATGAATCATGTCTTTCCACAACGATAAGGGTATCACCCTTCTGCCCTTGATCCTCATGGTGGTGGTTTTCGGCGCCCTTATAGGGGTCGGCACAGGTGTCATCAAACAGCGTGTTCAAAAAAAACAGCATCTGATGGCGGCCGAAACCATGACTTCGGCAATGCAATCCATTATCAGCTGGTCCATTGAAAACGGCGCCTTGCCCATATGGGGGGACAACACACCCGATGCCGATATCGATGAATTCTGTGAAATCGTCAAAAAGACCGATGATCCATGGCATCAGGGTTTTGTCTACATATACGCCGGCGAGTTGACCCCGGGTACCGGCGGGGGCATCTGTGGAAAGACAGGCACGGGAATTTCTGCCGCTGGTACCAGCAATATCGCATTTGTTATCGTGAGTCCCGGTCAGGATCGAACGGTTACTTCCACGCCGGGTGCTTCCGGGGTTTATGCCGGGACCATGACCCTTTCATTGGCCGATATCACCAGCGTGGTTACCCTGGAACAGCTTCGTAATACCATGGGGTGCTTCAGCAGCACCCGGGGCAGGTTGAGCCTGTTGAACACGGATCTGCCTGATGCGTGTGCAGGGCAGGTCTATGAGGCGACGCTCTTTGCCGAGGGGGGGGTGCCTGCCGGCACAAGCCCTTTTTATACCTGGACCCATACCATATCCGCCACCTGGATTACCGGTATTACACCGTTGGACACCCATCTCACGTTTCAGGGGACACCGGTATCCATTGGAACGGAAACCTTCGATGTCACTGTAACCGACGCGGACGGCAACATGTTTGTCCGGCGTTTTGCTCTCGATGTGATATCCTGCGGCACGGGACCGGATCCGGTGTCCCAATGGGATTTCGATGAGGGAGGCGGACCCGTGGTAAGGGATGGTGCCGGCTCGAACGATGGCACCTTGAACGGAGATGTATCCTGGAGCAGCGACACACCGGACGGCACCGGAACATCCCTCAGTTTTGACGGTAACGGCGACTCGGTCAGTGTGCCGGACCATGACAGTATCCGTTTGACTGACGAATTGACATTGTCTGCCTGGGTAAAGGAAAGCGTGTCACACAGGTATGCCAAGATTATCTCAAGACGTCTGGGAAGATATTTTTATTTTTTGGGTGTGGACAATGGCCGTCCCTACGGTGGCATCGGTGATGGCACGGTGTACGAGGTCACGGGAAAATCGCTGCTCATGTCGCGTGATCTCTGGAACCATCTGACATTTGCATACAACGATACCCAGGACACCATGTACATGCATTTTGCCGGTACGGAAAGGCCTTCCACGGTACCGCAAAATTTACCGCCGACACCGGGTATCGATGTGTCCATCGGTGCTGATTCACAAGGGGCCAGCAATTTCTTCATCGGTACTATCGATAGTATAGCTGTTTACGATGCCGCATTGAGCAGTACTGCTATTCGACAGCTGTATGAGAGTCATACCCACCCAGATCGGGTGGCTGCCTATGATTTTAACGGTGATGCCGATGATGCGAGCGGCAGCGGGCATGATGGCAGTATCAGTGGCGCGGTTTGGGTGCCGGACCGATCGGGTAACCCCAATGGCGCGTTGACTTTTGACGGAAACGATTATGTGCTGGTGGGTGACCATGCGGACCTGCGATTCGATCAACGGCTTACCATAACGGCCTGGATAAAGGAAAGTACGCACCGCTCATATGCCAAACTCCTGTCACGACGCTCTGGAAGCTATTTTTATTTTCTGGGCGTGGACAATGGCCGTCCTTACGGTGGCATCGGCAACGGGTCGAATTTTACGGTTACCCGAAAATCCATCGACATGCCCCTGGACCAATGGCACTTTATCGCCTTTGTTTACGACAGTCCGGGAAACAGCATGCATATCTATTACGACGGCATCCTGGACGAGACAGCGGTCAGCACGAGTCTTCCGACCATGGCGGGGGTGGATCTGAGCATCGGGGCCGATGCCCAGGGGAGCGGCAATTTTTTTGAAGGCCTCATCGATGGCGTGGCCATCTACGACCAGGCGTTGACGGTGGAAGAAATACGGGAGAGTTATTAAAAGCAAGGGTTCGAGGGTCCGAGGGTGATACAAGGGTTCGAGGGTAGCTGACAGCTATCAGCGGATAACAGCGTCCCAGCTTCCAAGCATCATAGCCTTCCAGCATATCAGGGTCTGAGGGGAAGCTTTTAGCCATAAGCCGTATGCAATTAGCAGGTTTGGAGCCTAAAATCGGAATTGCCATGTCACAGAGTCGCGTGCTATAATGCGAATTCCTGTTGGTCGTTTCATAATGAAAGGGCGAGAATTTTGTTTTGTTGAGATTCAAACAAAGATAACGTTGTCAACGATGACGGAGTGGGAAATGATTGAACTGAAAGTATGCGGATTTCCTTATCCTCGCAGAGGTGGTTTAAACTCCATCCAGATGGAGGAATTACCGTACTGTGATTACTGTGAGGGGAAACCTAAGAAGGCAGGGTATCGTGTTGCCGGGTCCGACGACATGGGAAAACAGCATATTTGCAAACAGTGTGTTGTTAATGCAACCAAGGCAGGCAATCCTGTCAAGCTTGCCGCTATTCTTTGGGAAATACACAAGGCACCATAGAAAGTTATTGCAAAAACAGCCAATGTGCTTGCAAGGGGCATTGCCGATTATCCATTTATAGGCATTCAGGAGCTTTGCATGCTGGGATGCTAGGATGCCCCTATCCGCTCATCGCTGTCAGCTACCCCCCAGCCCTTGTATCACCCTTAAACCCTTCATTATTGTATCTCAGAAATCATATCGTACAACGGCAGCATAATCGATAGGGCGATCAAGCCGAAAATACCACCCAGGACAATGATGGACAGGGGCTCCAGGGCGTTGATCATGGTTTCGACATTTCGTTTGACCTCTTTGTCGTAGTAGGTCCCCAGGCGCCGGAAGGCATTGTCGATGGTGCCGGTGGTCTCGCCGTTGCGGATCGCCCCGAGGAGAAGTGTTGGAAACCCTCCGGTGGCTTCCATGGCATCCGAAATCGACTCTCCCCGCTGAATATCTTCAAAGGCAATGGTCAACAGTTGCTCCAGGTAACGGTTTCCGAGAATTTTGTCGGACAGGATTTCGAAAATATTGTTGATGGTCATCCCGGCCTTATACATGGTTGCAAAATTATGACTCAAACGGGCGATGGCGATGTTGTTTAAAATACTGCCGAACAGGGGGATCTTCAACATGTACTTGTGGAATTGGATCTGTCCCGCGGGTGTTTTTGTGTAAAGATAAGCCAGAAATCCCGATATCAGAGCACCACCCAGTAGCCAGAGCCAATAATTCTGGACAAAATGACTTACGCTCAAAACAATTTGGGTGATGCTGGGCAGCGCCACTCCCATTTCCGTGAGCAGGTTGGCCATCTGCGGGAGAACGTAACCGACCCAGACGCTGATGACGGCAACGATAGCCAGGACGATAAAGGATGGGTAGATCGCCGCCCGCATGAGGGTCGAGCGGATATCTTCCTTCCATTCAATGAATTCGGCCAGCTCCTTGAGACTTTCGGGTAATACCCCTGACTCTTCTCCCAGCCTCACGATAGCAAGGTCAAGGGGTTCGAAGTTCCGGGGATAATGGACCATGGACTCATGGAGAGAGCTGCCGGCCTCGATGGACATGCGAATCTCTTCGATAATTTTTCGGAAAAAAGGTGTTGAAATGATTTTTTCGTTTTCTTCCAGGGCAGACAAAATGGGAAGACCCAGCTCCAGCGTCTGGGACAGGCGGTAATAAAACTCCACCAGCTCTCTCGGTTTCACGCGTCTGCTGACGAAGAAATTGGCCAGCGGGCTCTCCCTGGCCGGTTCCGAGTGAATGACGGTCAGTCCTTTTTGATGGAGTTTTTCCTCTGCATTGGCTTCCGAGAAAGCAGCTAGGGTACCCCGGTTCATTTTCCCCGTCGCATCGATGGCCTTGTAGCGGTATTTAGGCATCGGCCACCACACGGTAGACTTCGTCCATGGAAGTGACATGGCTGATGACTTTACGCAACGCCTGTCTGAACATGAGGCTGGTTCCGGCTTTGACGGCTGCGGCTTCGATGGTGCTCTTGAGAGCTCCCGAGAAGATCAACTGCTCGATCTCCTTGCCGATTTTGATGACTTCATAAATACCTGTGCGGCCGGAATATCCCGAGTTGTAGCAACGGTCGCAGCCCACAGCCCTGCGCATTTTTTCGGGGGGTTCCAGGTCGTTCCTGGTAAACGGCTCTTTCATGTCGGAGGGTGTGTCGATCAACTCGGAACATTGCGAGCAGATTTTGCGCATCAGGCGCTGTGCCACGATCAACGTCAGAGAGGAAGCTAAAATACTGGTATTGACACCCAGATCGAGTAGGCGGTTGATGGCCGAGGCTGCATCATTGGTATGCAGGGTCGACAGTACCAGGTGCCCTGTCATGGATGCCTGGAGTGCCAGATCAGCGGTTTCCCGATCCCTGATCTCACCCACCAGAACGATATCCGGATCCTGGCGCATGGTGGAGCGCAGGGCATTACTGAAGGTCAGGCCTGCTTTGGGATTGACGGCTGTCTGCCGAACGGTGGGGATGACATATTCGATGGGGTCTTCGACGGTCATGACATTGACTTCCGGGCTGTTGATGGCCATGAGAGCCGAATAAAGTGTGGTCGTTTTACCGGATCCCGTGGGTCCGGTTGAGACGATCAGGCCATAGGGGCGATGGATATTTTTCATAAAGCGTTCGAGGTCTTCGGATTCGAAACCCAGAACCTGGATATCTCCCACCACCTTGCTGTAGGACAAAAGACGCATGACAACTGTTTCTCCCAGGTGGGTCGGGAATGTCGAGACCCGGATGTCGATCTCGCCGACAGCACCCTGGTATTTAATGCGACCATCATGGGGGATATTCGGGTTGGAGATATCCATATCCCCCATGATTTTAAAGCGGGTCACCAGACTTTTGCTGAAAGCTTTGGGAAAGAGGTAGTTCTGGTGCAAAACGCCATCGATACGGTAATAAACGCGAACCAGGTTGACATCGGGGACCACATGGATATCACTGGCACCGATCACATGGCCTTTTTCGATCAGTCGGTCGGAAAGTGTGATGATCTGTGTATCTTCGAATTCTTCTTCAAGGGCACTGCTGGTTCGTGTGGCTTTTTCGATGTCATCATCAATGGCTTTGGCGGTCTGATAGTAGAGCTCGATACTTTTGGTGATCCATTCCTTGGGGGCGATATAAGTGGTGACCTGATGGCTGGTTATCCTGGCAAGTTCGTCTCTGGCAACCACATCAAAGGGGTTGTTGGTGGCCGCCTTGATGACATCGCCCTCCCTGGCGAATGGGAAGATGTTGTGTTTCAAGACAAACTTCTGGGGAATTTCGGAAAGCAATTGCTGGTCTATCTGGACCGTTGCTCGGTCCAGCAGTTTGGCGCCACTCTGAACGGCAATGGCCAATTGCAGTTGCTCCTCGGTGAGCCAGTCCAGTCTCAAGAGTACATCACCCATCATATGACCGGTTTCCCTTGATTCGGCGAGAGCCATCTCAAGCTGATCTTGACCGATAAACCCCATTTCCAGGAGGATGTCTCCCAAGCGCTTTTTCATTTGATGCACCTCATATTAAACAATCAAACCTGTTCCCTGATTCAGCGATCGCAAAATTACCAATTCGTTCCCTGCCCGGTTGGAAAAAAGGGTCCGAGGGGTCAAGTGTTTTTCCAACCCTGGCATTTTATGCCCAG
Source organism: Desulfobacterales bacterium (assembly GCA_029939655.1). Taxonomy (GTDB): domain Bacteria; phylum Desulfobacterota; class Desulfobacteria; order Desulfobacterales; family B30-G6; genus B30-G6. The sequence goes on along the minus strand of JAOZSO010000007.1, from coordinate 17,779 downwards.
GTATCTACTCGGCCTGCCCGGGTCCTGTCCGTGGAGTTGCCGGAGTCCGGGTAGTTTTCCGCATAATATATGCTTTTAGTTCTCGCATACGCGTTTCGATCTCACGTCGTTCCGTTGCCGCCAGGGATGTGTTCGTGTCCAGAAAAATCTGGTAGTGGCCTATGGCCTGGTCGTATTGAGATAGGCTGTCGTATACGATGGCCGTGTTCAGCCGGAGTCTGGGGTTTTCGGGCGCCAGTCTTTCCGCTTTCCGGTACATGGTAAGGGCCGTTTCAAAGTCTCCCATGCGACTGTAGGCGGCCCCCTTGTGAAACAGAATCTCGAATGTTGGCGCTACATTACTTTTTTCGGTGCTTTCCAATAAGGTGAGGGCCTCTTCGGGTCTGTCCAGGCCGATCTCCACGACAGCCAGGTTCAATAAAATATCCGGGTTTTCAGGTTCCTGCCGGTTCAGTTCTTCCAGGATGGTGCGGGCTTCCGTAAACGCACCCATCTGGATATAGGCAGACGACAGGTTAAAGCGGGTCGAACGATGATCGGGATTTCTTTTCAGTACCGCCTGGTACATCTGGATAGCCAATTCAAGCTTGTTTTGGCGATGGTAACTTAATCCTTTGCGGTAAAAGAGCTCTTCGGCAGGGTCTATCCCGGTGTTGACGACAGTGACAGCCTGCTCTGCTTGATTCAGGTTTGTATTCCCGGCCGGTTCAGGCTGGGTAATGATCTCTTCAGGCTCGATGACCGGGGGGGGAACTGTTCTTTTTTGGATCGTTGCTTTCTGCGCTTTTTCAGACAGCGGTTGCTCGGCTTTTTTTAGGGGCGCTGTTGCCGGGGCTGCCTTTTGTACCTCAGGTTCCGGTGCCGGAGAAGTCGGTTCCATTACCGTTGTTTTGGATGGGGTAACCTGCTTTTCCGGCAGATGGTCGGCGGATATTGCTGTTTCGGATGACGCCGGCATACCACTATCCTGACCTGAAAAAACGGGTTTCTCGGGCGGGCTAAAACGTGGTTCTGCCACCAGGGTCGACTGCAGGGCGGGGGTCATTGGTCGTGAAAGAGACATCATCTCATAAAGATAAAAACCGGCGATGATACAGACAAGCAGAACGATACCAGCGATACCATAGGTCCTGACCCTGCTTCTGGGTTTCTGTCCGGAATCGTCTTTAAAAAGTTCCGTGCCGGAAGGATGCTTTTTTTCTTTTTTCTTTTTCCGCAAAGCATCATGCATTAGGCTCATATGGTCCACCTGTGGGTAACATTGGGTTCTATTTTATTTTTCAACGTAGCGGTGCTCAATAACCGCGTCATATAGATTATGATCCGTCCTGAACTGTTTGGCTTCCTCTAAGGTCTTGAAGCTTCCGGTGTATAGACCGTACCACTGGCCTTTTTCTCCCAGATCAACAAATCTCGAGTAGGATTGAATACCGTTTTTACGCAACTGGGTTGTAGCTTTTTCGACGCGCTGCAGGGTTTTGAAAGACGCCACCCGTATGATATAGGTTTTGTTCCGCTCGTCCGGCGATGATGCCGTTGTTTCCACGGGTGGTGGTGTTTCGTTTTCAAGCGTGGTTTTGGCCATGTTTTCTTCCAGGGGCGAACCCAGTTGGGATGCCTGTTGTTCGGCCATCGCTACCGGAAGCGGCTTGGGTTTGGTATCGGGGGTCGATTCTGCCTGCGGAATCGATGCAATAAACCTGGGTGCCATATACCATACAGCCACGACAATGCCTGAATAGACCAGACTTATCAGCGCCAAGATGAGAAGCCACTTACGTTTGCCTGAAGCAGAGGATATGGCACTTGTATCACCTTCCCATAGGCCTTTAAGTTCTTTGACCGCTTTTTTGACATGTCCCTGGCTGATTTCATGGGTGTCGGCCACATAGCCGGCTGTGAGGGCATAATCACAGATGCGGTTGATCAGCCTGGGGGTCCCTTTGGATATGGAAAAGATACGGCGAATGGCATCCGACTTGAAACGGATATGTCCCTTGTCCCCGGCTACAAACAAGCGCCGGGAAATGTATCCCTCTATTTCGGCCCTGGACAGGGCATCGAGTCGGCAGGTCAAAGCGACGCGTTGTTTGAGCTGCCTGATTTCAGGTCTGGAAAGCTGTGTCAATAGCTCCGGTTGGCCCACGAGGAGGATCTGGAGCAGCTTTTCTTTGTCTGTTTCCAAGTTGGACAGCAGTCGCATATCCTCCAGGGAATCGATATGCATTGTCTGGGCATCATCGATAATGATGACCACCGGTTTGTCACCATCGTCGGTCAGGAAAAAATTGTTGAGCGCATTGATCAGCTCTTTTTTTGAGGCATCTTTTGGATAGGCAATGTCCAGGTCGTCCAGAATGCTGGAAATGAGCTCGGTGCCTGAAAGGGAAGGATTGATGATATAGACCGTAGAGGCTTTGTCTTCCAGATTGTCCAGCAGGGATCGGCAGAGTGTTGTTTTGCCGGTACCGACTTCTCCCACCAGGAGGAGAAAACCCATACGGCTGTTGATACCGTAAAGCAGTTTGTCGATGGCATTTTGATGGGTAACGGAATAATAGAGATACTCGGGATCAGGTGTAATGGAAAAGGGTGCTTCATCTAAATTGTAGAAGTCGAGATAAACCCTTTCTCTGGCAACATCAGAAGTCGAAGGTCTTCCGGTATTCATATCTCTTGTTACCCATATAATAATTGTGTTGAACTTTCTCTAATTGTGAGCGTAAAATATATTAGAAGTAGTTTTAAGTCAACCTATTAACCCGGAAGTTTCACGAGCCTGATAGGCATTGGGTATCGGTTTACGGCGGCATTATGAATTCCCAGAAAACCAGCAATTCGACAAGACCCGAAATTTTGGCTCCGGCAGGAAACAGGGCTTCATTTTTATCAGCCATAGCTGCCGGTGCGGATGCCGTTTATTGCGGCTTGAAACAATTTTCTGCCCGCATGGCGGCGCCCAACTTTACGTTTGAAGAGTTGGCAGCCTTGACACGTCTTGCTCATGCCAGGGGAATCAAGGTTTATGTGGCCTTTAACACGCTGGTAAAGCCCGAAGAACTGGACAGGGCCGAAGCGTTCCTGCATCGATTGAAATACGATGTCAACCCGGATGCGCTGATTGTCCAGGACTTATCCTTGCCGGTACTGGCGCGAAAGACCGGATTTAAAAAAGAGCTGCATCTTTCTACCCTCACAAACGTGAGTTTTCCTGAGGCTCTCAACCTTGTGCGGCATAACCTTTCTGTGGACCGGGTGGTGCTACCCCGAGAACTGAACATCGACGAGATCAAAAGGATGGCAGAAGCGTGCCCGGATGGTTTGGGGCTGGAGGTTTTTATTCATGGAGCCCTTTGCTACGGTGTTTCCGGAAGGTGTTACTGGAGCAGCTATTTTGGTGGAAGGAGTGGTCTCAGGGGTAGATGCGTCCAACCGTGCAGGCGACGTTACCGTGGAGAACATGGCAATGAAAGGTATTTTTCGTGCCAGGACCTGAGTCTGGATGTCCTGGTCAAGGTACTTCTTTCGATTCCGCAGATACGGACCTGGAAAATCGAGGGCCGAAAAAAGGGGCCCCACTATGTCTACTACACCGTAACCGCCTACAAGATGCTCCGGGACGAAGGCAGCGATCCCAAAAAGAAGCGTGTCGCCCTGGGACTCCTTGACATGGCGCTAGGACGGGTGTCCACGCATTACGGGTTTTTACCTCAGCGGCCGCAGAATCCCATCGACATATCTGCCCAGACCGGATCCGGGTTGCTTCTGGGCCATGTCCAGGGTTCTAAACACCAACGCTACCTGGTCCCCCGGGAGGCCCTCATGACAGGCGATGCCCTCAGGATTGGTTATGAGGACGACCCCTGGCACGTGGTCAGACGGATGAAGCAATTTGTGCCTGCCAGGGGGCGTTACCATCTGAAGGCACTTTCCCGGGATAGCCGGATAAAGGGTGCACCTGTTTTTCTGGTGGATCGCCAGGAAGGCCATCTTCGCGATATGATATTACAACTCGAGAAGGAATTGGTCATCGGGGAGCCGTTGAAGCGCCACACAGAGCGGATTACTACACCCCTGGAAAAGACGCGTCGACCAATCAACCCAAAAGCATCAGTCGTTGATATGCGGGTGAATAGAAGCCCGGTTTCCAAGAGCAATTCAGGAGAGACCGGTTTTTGGCTGTCACCTGAATCCGTGGCGTCATGTCAAAAAAACCTCGTGAAAAAAATCTGGTGGTGGCTGCCGCCCGTGCTTTGGCCCGGGGAGGCAAGAGCGCTTCATGAACTGGTTGACCTGGCAGTCCGTTTAGGAGCCGGACGTTTTGTATTGAACATGCCCTGGCAGTCCGTTTTATTCGAAAGCCGCAGCCGGTTGACCCTCTGGGCAGGACCCTTCTGCAACATCACCAATGGTTTTGCTGTCGAGTCCTTGAAGCGACTGGGGTTTTCGGGTGCCATCGTCAGTCCTGAACTGGGGAAAAAAGATTATTCGGCGCTTCCCGGACAGAGTATTTTGCCCCTGGGAATTGTGTTGTCCGCCAACTGGCCGTTGTGCATATCCAGAACGTTGTCGGAACAATTTAAGGAAGGGGCACCGTTTACCAGTCCAAAGGACGAAACAGCATGGGTTGCAAAATATGGAGAGGATTTCTGGCTGTTTCCCAATTGGAAAGTGGATCTCCGGAAAAAAAGAGAGTTGCTGACGGCGGCGGGCTACACTGTTTTTGTTCACCTGTCTGAACCGGTTCCGGAAACGGTCAGCATCAAGCAGCGGCCTGGACTCTGGAACTGGAACGTGGGGCTTCAGTAGGGTTCACTGAGTTTTTGTGTTCAAATCCGAAATACGAATATCGAAATACGAAACAATTTCAAATATCGAAAGCTCAAATGATTCAAACATAGTGCTTGAACATGTATCTCCAAGGTCTTGTTTTGATCATTCGAATTTGGGTCATTGGGTATTGTTTAGGATTTCGAATTTCGTGCTTCGGATTTAAGTGACTACCGCTATCGGCAAAGCCAAATGTCTCTGACCTGGCCCAAAGGACCAGGTTTTTAGTAATGGAATAAACAC
>JAOZSO010000007.1:0-12606 GCA_029939655.1 Desulfobacterales bacterium | reverse complement strand
AAACACCAAACACCAAATATTATTTATTCTTCAGATCAGATTTCAGCTTTTTTTCGAGACCCGCAAAGAGGTTCTTGCGCTTTTCTTTCTGGTCGGCCTGAATAGAAGCCACTTTCTTTGCGTAGCCTTTGCGGGTAGCCTTGAACTGTTTCAACGCTTCGTCAAGTTTACTTTCCTGGTCCGACATGGGGATTTCTTCGAGAAGGGTGTGGTCCTTGATAAAGAGACGCATTCCATACGCGCCTTCAACAATTTCGACAATCCCCATTTCCACAAGCTTATTGCAGATGAAGTGGCCTTGTTCCAGGGAAAAATCCAGGAGGCTGCAAACCTCTTCGATGGACGGCTGGGCGGATTTTTGATAATCCAGAATCCGGATTGCCGAAACAAACAGATGAGAACGATGATAGGTTTTTATGATTTTCATTACATGCCTTTCCTTGACATAGAAATGTAATAAGCGTAACATTTATATCCGAATAGTCAAGCTTGGATCATATCAAAAAATATGTTCAGAGCGGATTGATCATTGCCGGTATCAGCGAGCAGGGAGAACTATAAAATCAAAAACATAACAGATAGTTGTCAATAGTTCATAAAATCGTTACGCAAGTTTATTCCAAAACAATCATTCAAAAGGAAAGAGAGGCTTTATGACTGAAATCATCGATGTAATTGCCAGAGAAATACTGGATTCAAGAGGTAATCCTACCGTTGAGGTAGATATCGCCCTGGCCTGCGGCGCTATCGGGCGAGCAGCCGTTCCGTCCGGTGCATCAACGGGTAAGCGTGAAGCGCTGGAGTTGCGAAACAAACGTTCGAAACGGTATGGTGGAAAAGGTGTGACCAGTGCCGTAAAGAATGTCATGAAAACCATCGCACCGGCGATTCACGGTATGGATGCCTCGGACCAGGTAGCGCTCGATTTTACCATGATCGCACTGGATGGCACGACCAATAAATCGAAATTGGGTGCAAATGCCATTCTGGGTGTATCCATGGCGGCAACACGGGCAGCGGCCATGGCATACGGGCTTCCTCTCTACCGGTATCTGGGCGGTATCAATGCCCGGTATCTGCCTATGCCCATGATGAATATCGTCAATGGCGGTGCTCATGCAGCCAACAACCTGGATATACAGGAATTCATGATTGTTCCTATTGGCGCCGGAAACATTGCGCAGGCCGTCCAAATGGGGGCCGAAACGTTTCATGCATTGAAAAAGATTCTGAAAGGAAAAGGTCTGAATACAGCAGTAGGGGATGAAGGCGGTTTTGCACCGGACCTCGCTTCAAATGAAGAGGCTCTGCAATACATTGTCGATGCCATAGAGACAGCCGGATATCGACCCGGAAAGGACATCGGCCTGGCGCTGGATGCGGCTGCCAGCGAGTTTTATGTTAAGAAAAAATATGTTCTGGCATCAGAGAAAAAGAAGCTGACCCCCGATGAGATGATCACGTACTATGAGCAATTGGTCGACACGTATCCTATTTTGTCCATCGAAGACGGGCTGGCAGAGCAGGATTGGGCAGGGTGGGAAATTATGACCGACCGGCTGGAGGGCATGATCCAGATTGTTGGTGATGATATATTTGTGACCAATCCCAAAATACTCGACAAGGGGATTCAGGCGGGTATTGCCAATTCCATATTGATCAAACTGAACCAGATCGGCACGGTTACGGAAACACTTGATGCGATAGAGATGGCCAAGCAGGCGGGATACACCACGGTCATATCTCACCGCTCCGGGGAGACAGAGGATACATTCATATCCGACCTGGTGGTTGGTGTAAACGGAGGCCAGATCAAAACCGGCTCCCTCTCACGAAGCGATCGAATCGCCAAATACAATCAGCTCATCAGAATTGAAGAAGAGCTTGGCAGTGCTGCATTATTTTCGGACGAAATATTTATTGCCCAGTGAATCTACCCCTTGCTTACGCACGGGGCATCTTCTATCTGTATGGGAACCCATTCATGAACATGTTCTTAATGTTGCGTTGTAATATTAATGTAGCAATTAAACGTCCCCATAGTCGATGGTTTGTCGCAATTCTGATATGCGCTTTGTTTATGACATTCTCAGGCCGGATGTCTCATGCCTATATCCTGAGAGGGCCGCACCTGCTTGAGTTGTTGACGCAGCAGTACGGCAAATCAAAAAGCTTGATGGTGGTTCAAAAGGTTCTGTTTTACGAAGCCGCATCGGGCGAGGTGCTGGTGGAGGCCGATGAAACCCTGCGGTATCTTTTCCCGAATGTTTTCCGATCCGATTCGATTTCCCGGAATGCCTCCAGGATTCATCTGGTGTCCGGTGGAAAAACGCTTACGGTCATTGACCAAAAAATTGTAACAAATGATGAAACTTTATTTGACTTGTATAAGGACATTCTTTTATACCGGTCGAGGGAATCGTTGGGGAAAAGACTGGCTGCCGCAGGCATCGATACCTCACTGACCTGTCTGGGTCGATTCGAAGGCAGGATTGCCGTGGTACTGGGTTCCGAAAAACCGAACGAGCGGGTCTCCCAAGTGTGGGTGGACAAGGAAACATTTCAACCCATGCGCTGGGTGCTGGTAGGCGGAACGGATGAAGCGCCGGGGCTGGTCGTGGAGATTCGATATGATGATTGGCGGCAGGTCAATCACACCTGGTACCCCATGCACGTTGCCATTTACAAAGGCGGCGGGATAGTTCGGGAAATCAGAGTGGAGTCATTGCGCGTGAATCCTTCTTTTCCAAAAGCGCTGCTCGATGCCGAACGCCTGGAGATCAAGTATTTTCAGTCAATGCCCGAAAAATTGGATACGTCTGTGGAAGGGGAGTTGAGGGAAATCGAGAAAACGATTAACGAATTCAGAAAACGAATAGAAGAATGAGGAAGCTGTATGGATTATGATACGAAGTATATTTTTGTTACAGGTGGTGTACTATCTTCTCTAGGAAAAGGCCTTGCCTCGGCGGCAATCGGTTCCCTGCTGGAAAGCCGGGGACTTTCGGTGACAATTCAAAAACTGGATCCCTATCTCAACGTGGATCCGGGTACCATGAATCCGTTTCAGCACGGTGAGGTGTTTGTTACCGACGATGGTACCGAAACAGATCTTGATCTCGGGCACTATGAAAGGTTTACCAGGGCCAAACTGGGCAAGGATAGTAATTTTACCACCGGGAAAATATATGACACAGTTATAACCAAAGAAAGGAGAGGTGACTACCTCGGGGGAACCGTTCAGGTGATTCCTCACATTACCGACGAGATAAAGAATAGCATTAAGCTGGCGGCAACCGGTGTGGATGTTGTCATTGTTGAAATTGGCGGCACCATCGGCGACATCGAAAGCCTTCCGTTTCTGGAGGCCATCCGGCAGTTCAAGACAGATGCCGGCAAGGAGAACGTGATTTATATCCATCTGACGCTGGTGCCCTATATCGGCACAGCCGGTGAACTGAAAACGAAACCGACGCAGCACAGTGTCAAGGAACTGCGCAGCATTGGTATTCAGCCCGACATTCTACTCTGCCGAACAGACAGGTATCTTCCCAAGGAGATCAAAGCCAAGATCGCTCTTTTCTGTAATGTGAGCCAGGACGCAGTCATAACGGCCAAGGATGTGGGTTGTATCTATGAAGTCCCGCTGGTTTTTCACAAGGAAGGCCTTGACGATAAAATTGTGGAACTGCTCAAGATATGGACCCGCGCACCCATCCTGGATTCATGGGAGGCTTTTGTCGAAAAATTCAAGTCACCCAAGTATTCGGTGAACATTGCGATCGTGGGCAAGTATGTCGATCTGACCGAGTCCTACAAGAGCCTCAACGAAGCTCTTTATCACGGCGGGGTGGCCAATAACTGTCGACCCAATCTGATCTTTGTTGATTCGGAAACCATCGACTCGGACTCCTGCAGCGGTATCCTTAGTGAAGCCGATGGCATCCTGGTGCCCGGCGGTTTTGGTTCCCGGGGCATCGAAGGCAAGATATGTGCGGCAAGGTATGCCAGGGAGAACAACATCCCCTACTTTGGTATCTGCCTGGGATTGCATATTGCGGTCATTGAATTTGCGCGGCATGTACTGAAGCTGGAAGGTGCCAACAGCCAGGAGTTCGACAAACTGACGCCACACCCCGTGATTTATCTGATGCTGGAATGGTTCGACGAACAACAGGGTACCATCCAAAAACGGGACGAACATTCCGACAAGGGCGGCACTATGCGTCTGGGTGCCTATCCGTGCAATCTCAATGAGAACACGCTGGCTTCTGCTGCATATGGCGTCAAGGAAATATCTGAAAGACACCGGCACCGGTACGAGTTTAACAATCAGTACAAGGATCAGTTCATTGAAAACGGAATGGTCGTCAGTGGGATCTCCCCAAGCGGCGAGCTGGTCGAAATAATAGAATTAAAAGGGCATCCATGGCTTCTCGGTTGCCAATTCCACCCTGAGTTCAAATCACGTCCCATGGACCCGCACCCACTTTTCAGGGATTTTATCAAAGCATCCCTCGACCACAAGAACCGGCGAAGCTGATCCAACTGTTCCAAATGCGCATCTAAACAGGATGTTGTCATGGATAAGATAAAAAAGAGAATGCTGAAACGTATTGGAGAATACGTATCACCGGACCCGGGAGTTTTAAGGAAAGTCATTGCCCAACAAAAAAAGATGCGGGCCTCCGGAATTGAACAACTCCTGGGAAAGCTGCTGGTGGAGGAAGGCGCGGTGTCGCCCCTGGAGCTGGGTAAGGCTGTGTCGAGGCAACGGGTAGATCGGCTGCGGTTCTCCTCTGTTTTTAAAGGGATCGGCATCGAAGAACTGATGGTGATCAGTGATTTTGTTGCGAATGTATCGGTGAAGGCCGGCGACAAAATTATTGTCCAGGATGAATTGGGGGATTGTTTCTATATCATTGTTGGCGGTGAGGTGATGGTGTATCGGACCGGTGACTATGAGGAGGAAGTGTTCCTGTTTACGCTGAACTCCGGGGAAAGTATCGGTGAAATGGGGTATTTCAGCGATGGCGTCCGGTTGGCCTCTGTGCGCGCGCTGGTGGATACGCAGCTGCTCAAGATTAAATACGCGGATTTGGAAGCTATTTTTGTGGCCGTACCTTCTCTGACACGAAATTTCTTAAAACTCATCACCGGAAGACTGCGCCAGACAAACTTCAGGTTCGAAAAATCGGTCCTTCGAGGACGCGAAATAGAGCTTTCGCTGGAAAGTATTTTCGAAATGCTGGACATGACGGAAATCCTCTCCCTGCGATCAGGCATAGAGAGCCAGATCAAGCGAATCGTTACTACAGCCAGCAAGGTAATGGATGCTGAAAGGGCAACTCTTTTCCTCGTGGATCGATTTTCAGGTGAATTGTGGTCTCTGGTGGCGGAAGGGCTGGATAGCCGGGAAATCCGGACCCAAATAGGTCAAGGCATTGCCGGTTGGGTGGCTGAAAATGACCAGATGGTCAATATCGTTGATGCTTATTCGGACCCGCGTTTTGATGATTCCCACGATCGCGAGATGGGGTTCAAGACCCGGGACCTGCTTTGCGGTCCGTTGAAAAATTTTCAGGGCGAACTCATCGGCGTTATCCAGGCCATCAATAAAAAGGAGGGACACTTCGAGGAAAGAGACGAGGTGCTGTTTAAGGCGTTTGCCTATCAGACCGCCATTGCTGTCGAAAACCTGGAGTTGTATCGACGGCTTTTGGCTGACCATGCAAAGATAGCCATCCTCTTTGATGTTTCCGCCGCCGTCGCGGGAACCCTGGACCTGGATATCCTGTTCGTCGAAATTGTTGACAGGATTTCAAAAGCCCTTAACGCCGAACGGAGTACGCTCTTTATGGTCGACGAAAAGAGCGGGGAGCTTTGGTCCAAAGTGGCCCAGCAATCCGAATTGACGGAAATTCGGATTCCACTGGATAAGGGGCTGGCCGGGTATGTGGCCAAGACGGGTGAAGTTCTCAATATTGACCATGCATATCAGGACACCCGATTTTTGCCGATAGTGGATGAGCAGACCGGTTTTGACACGCGAATGGTCCTGTGTGTTCCCATCGTCAACCGCCAGGGCGACATTATCGGTGTGACCGAGGTTATCAACAAGAAGAAGGGCGCGTTTGACAAGGAAGATGAAAACCTATTAAAGGCCTTGGCATCTCAAATTTCCGTTGCCCTTGAGAATGCGCAACTCTACGGGCGAACAGTGGACATGCGCAATTATCTTGGGAGTGTCCAGGACAGCATTACCAATAGTATCGTTACGCTGGATAACCACTACCGTGTCAAGACCCTGAACAAGGCTGCGGAAGCCTGGTTTCGGGAACCCATATCCGGTATGGCAACCGATGATATCCGGGACATCATCGGTCAGGGGAACCGCGGCTTGTTGGAATTGATTGACCAGGTATATGTATCCGGCCGGGCGATCGTGGACGATGACGTCAGGATTGTCATGCCCTGGGGTAAGGAACATTTCATGAACGTCAACGTTGTGCCCTTGGTCGGCCATAAAATGGATCGTCAGGGACTGGTTCTGGTTTTTGAAGACATCACCAGCCGGAAACGGATGAAGGGGACTCTGGTGCGTTACATGGAAAAAGATATTGTCGAACGGCTTCTTAACGATCCCAGCCGGCAGGTGCTGGGGGGCACGCGCAGCAAAGCGACGGTTATGTTTGCAGATGTTCGTGGATACACCGGTATAACGGAGAACCTGACGGCCGAGCAGACGGTCTCGTTTTTGAACGACTATTTCAGTCTCATGGTGGATATCATTTTTCAAAACAAAGGGGTTCTGGACAAATATATCGGCGATGCCATCATGTCGGTGTTTGGTGTCCCCTACGTTCGGGAAGATGATGCCCTGCGCGCCGTCCGGACGGCGATACAGATGCGGGATCGATTGTCCGAATTCAACGACAGGCGCATGGAATCGGGAGCGCCGCCCATACGTGTAGGGATCGGTATTTGTACCGGTGAGGTGATATCCGGAAATATCGGGTCGGAGCGGCGGATGGACTTTACCGTGATCGGGGACAGCGTCAATGTGGCTTCACGCATCGAGAAGCTGAATAAATATTATGGTACGGATATATTGATCGGCGAAGCTACCCAGCAGGCATTGCACGATCGGTTGGCAACTCGCGAGGTGGATGTTGTCCGGGCCAAGGGCAAGAAACAACCGGTCAGGATCTACGAAGTGCTGGGAGAAAAAGAGGTTTCGCTCAACAAATCCCAGGAAGTCTTTGCCAGGGGACTTTCACTATATCAGGAACTTGCATTTGAAAAGGCCGCCGGCGTTTTTGCTGCCTGTGCGGATACAGATCATCTGTGCCGAATTTTCCTGGAACGGTGCAACTATTTTAAGGCATCACCGCCGCCCCAGGACTGGGATGGCGCGTGGGAATCTACCTAGTGCCCATCCATAAATGGTCTTTTTCCGCGATATCGGCGTTGGACGCCATGATTTAACTCCTCAAAAACTGACAGGAAAAAACATGGAAAACAGAATATCTGGATCGCTGGGATTTACCACCGGCAACTGGCCGCTTCATGCAAACAAACCAACCCTGTTGTTCATCCATGGATCTTCGCAAAATCGTCTTTTCTGGCGGTCTCAGGTGCAGGCCCTGGTGGATGTCGCCAATACCATTGCCATCGATCTTCCCGGGCATGGGGCCAGCCCGGGCCCTGGGAATGATCATGTGACCGGTTATGTCCAGGCCGTGATGGATTTTATTGATGAGCTGGAAATCCCCCACCCCATTCCGTGTGGCCTCAGTATGGGAGGTGCCATCACCCTACAGATGCTCATCGATCACGGAGAGCGTTTTTCGGCCGGTATTCTCATGAACACCGGTGCCAGGCTCAAGGTCAACCCCCTTATCTTTGAGACCATTCAAAAAGATTTTAACAAGTTTGTAGAATCGGTCGTGGCCATGGGAATTTCAAAAAAGAGTGACGCAGACGTGCTTCGGCCTTTGATTCAGGAAACCTCCGCATGTACTCCGGAGGTGGCTTTGGGTGATTATCAGGCGTGCAACCGCTTCGATGTCATGGACAGACTGCCGATCATCAAAACGCCTGTTCTGGTGTTGACAGCCGCCGATGATGTGCTGACACCGGCCAAATATGGCCGTTATATGGGCGAAAAGATCGCCGGGGCAATCGTGCATTCTATCGAAGATGCCGGGCATTTATCACCCCTGGAAAAACCGGATGAAGTGAACAATGTCATACGGCATTTTCTACGGAAACTTCCGGACTGATTCGGATAACCATTTATGGAAGAGAGAAGACATGGGTGAGGAGAGAAGTGGAAAAGACCGTCGTTCCGGAAAGGAAAGGCGCAAGGGCGGTACCTCGGGTTACGAAGGCCCGGAGCAAAGAAGTCAGAAATACCGCAGGAGTGATGTCGAAAGACGGGAACGACAACGAGAAGAGGCCCATAAGTGACCAAGACGATAGATGCGAGAGGATTGTTCTGTCCTGCGCCGGTACTGATGGCCAAAGAGGCCGTGGAGAAAGACCATCTCGCTGTTCACAAACCCAGAGCCGAAGTGCCGATTTAACTTATCTTCCATCTCCCCTGTTCAACTTTTCGATATATTTTTGGCCCTCTGCACTGTTTAGAAATGTCAGGACTTCCAGTGCTTCCGCTTTTTTTTGTTTTTCCCACTGCATGAGAGCAGAAGTAAGGGGTCAGAAGTAAGGGGTCATAAGGGGTCAGATCTCCACATTTTACAATTTAATTTTCTTTTCTATCCGTTTAATTTTTTTACTTAAACTTTTATCCTGAGCGATTCTTGCCTCTAATCTCTTACAAACCTGAGAAACTCCTGATTCGCCAATCCCAAACTGGTTTCCAATTACTCTCAATTTTGCTCCCGTATATTTTTGGTATAAATAGATTTTTACTTTCCTGCCCATGCTTTTTTTATCGCCAAAGACTTTTTCGACTGCCCTGCAGATATCCTGCATGGATAACATTGGCAATAGAGACCTGACAGCAGGAAGATCTTTGCTCAAGCTTAATTCCGACAAATACTGATCTGTTATGAAATGTATAAAATCCTGACTGCCGAGTAAGGCAGAACCGATTACATCTTTTAATGGATTGTCATATTCCTGCCCGGTCAATCTGTTCACAAAATTCTTGTATCCTTTTTGCGCCGTTGAACGGTTTTTTCCAAAATAGTTGAGAACGAAGTCACGGAATAGCCATTTCTCCAATTTATTTTTCCCTATATACTGGTTGTAGCTGCTCCATTCATAATCTTCAGGAACAGACACCATTTGAGCTCTTACAGGATTCAGGTGGATATACCGTGACAGTTCTTTAGCGTATTCATCTTCCTCTATAAGGATGGATTTATAGCGGCCTTGAAAAAGGTGGCCACTGCGATGGTGTTTCACATTGAAATATGTCGTGTATGCACCATTGATGTGGTGCATAACCTGAGGTAAGTTTCCCGATGGCGTTTCCAGCAGTAGATGATAATGATTGTCCATCAGGCAATAGATATGGATTCTGGCATCATACCGTGTCGTTGCTGTACCCAGGTATTCCAAAAACTTGATTCGATCCCGCCGGTTTTTAAATACTGGTTTACGCTCATTACCACGAGAGGTGATATGATAAAACGCACCAGGGAAAGTTATTCGAAGTGGGCGAGCCATGTTTCTCTCCAATCAGAATTTCTATATGATGGTCGATGGCATCAGTATAGCTAATCGTCTGCAAATTGTCAAATGTGGAGATCTGACCCCTTTTTGTGACCCTATCTGCCGGAGACAGCTCTATGAATAGATAATTGTTCAGATAATGCCGAGCAAACAGAATACAACGATGGGAAGATGGGTCAACCGGGGTTTCATTTATCCTCCAACCAAAGATCGGGCAAGATCAATGGCCTTATTCTTGACATCTTTCGACAACTCGGCAGGCACAGTGCACCCATCCACATATAATTCACCCGATTTTCTGGCCAATAAATATTTTGCAATCCGATCGAAGGAGGTAAAAAGGCCCTCGGTGTTATCCTCATAGGTGCCTGCACCCGTGACAAGCAGGCCGATGCGCTTCCCTTCCATAAGAGAGGTATGCCCTGGTCTGTGATAGTTGGTAACCAGGGAAAAACCACGATCGATCAACGCTTTTATCTGGGCTGAAAAGCCCCAGAAATAAACCGGTGAGGCATACAGGGTACCATCGGATGAAATCATCTGCTCCATGACATGGATGGCATCGTCTTTTTGGACACAGGCGATCTCATCGGGCGTTTCCCGGCATTTGGCACATCCTAAACAGCCCTGGATAGATTTGTTGTTGAGATAGATCCGTTCCACATCGTGGCCCATGGATTCGAGTTCTTCCTCTACCCAGTTTAATACGGTTGCCGTATTTCCTTTTTTTTTGGCGCTGCCTAATAGCGTGATGATTCGCATGGTTGATTCTCCTTTATTAATTGTTAATGATTCCATGTGTCAAGTTTCCCATGACCGGCAGATAGGTCTTGAGCGTAAGGCGTAACGTGCATACGCAATATTTTTGTAATTTGCAACCAAGTAGATTTTTTTGATGCTGAGTCACATCTGGACGATTAACCATTGACAAGCCATTTCCAGGATACTACCTAAATGAAAACATATTCACCTTCTCGTTGAACCCCCTGAAGCGAATCTCAGCAAAGATAAGCAGGAAGCTCGAGAAAATTAGGCATAGCATCATAAACAGTTAATCGTTCAGGTGCTACCCCATTACCTTCCCATTTTTACACAGGAGTCGATTATTGAAACCATTAAAAGGACATCTGGAAATATTGGACAAAGGCTTTGGTTTTTTACGGTCTCTTGAAAACAATTTCTTGCCAGGTACGAATGACACTTTTGTGCCCGCAGCTTTGATTCAAAGTCACAACCTTCCGGAAGGGGGCTATATTGAGGGCAGCGGGAAGAAACGGGATGCCGGGAGCCCAAACGCACAACTGCATTCCGTGGAAACGATCAATCAGATTCCAATTGACACCTTTTCCAGTTTTACATCGCTCCAGGATCAAACCAGTATCAGTCCCATGGAACAATTGATCATGACCCAGGCGGCCGGCGATTTTACCGGCAGGACCCTTGACATGATCACCCCGATCGGTAGGGGGCAACGTGGATTGATCATTTCACCGCCCAAGTCGGGAAAAACCACAATCTTGAAGCACATAGCCGCTTCCATTATCGCCAATCACCCGGATGTGGATGTATTTATTCTCCTGGTGGACGAACGTCCCGAAGAGGTGACGGATTTCAAAAGAGGCCTTAAAGGGGCTAACGTAATCTATTCTTCTGCGGATCAGAGCATTGCGATGCACATGCGTATGACACGACTCGCCTTGCATACTGCCATCCTCTGCGCTGAAACAGGCCGGGATAGTGTTGTTCTCATCGATTCTTTGACGCGGATGTCACGGGCATTCAATGTGACTACCCAAAGCCATGGACGGACCATGACCGGTGGCCTGGGTGCCGGCGCGCTGGCTATACCGAGAAAAATATTCGGTGCCGCACGTAACGTCGAAAACGGCGGATCCCTGACCATCATTGCGACCATTCTGGTGGATACCGGGTCGAGAATGGACGATATCATCTATCAGGAATTCAAAGGCACCGGCAATTCCGATATTGTACTCAGTCGAAAATGTGCTGAAAAACGGATCTGGCCGGCCATCAACCTCAACGCATCCGGTACGCGCAAGGAAGAACTTCTGCTGGACGACGAGACGTATAAGGAGGTAACCAAAATTCGAAGGCTACTTGCGCCCATGGACGAGGACACCGCCATGTCGACGATGTTAGAGTATTTTCAGCGATAGTTAGTGTCCGTCCAGAAATGAGGATTTTTGCGTGAGATCAAGGCGGACGACAGATTTAACCCGGAGTAATAGCGTGCTATTTTGAGGACTTAAATCATGGCGCCCAACGCTGATGTCGCGGAAAAAGAGTATTTGTGGATGTGCTTTATGCTGAACGGGCCGGTGTAGTTGATACTGCAAGAGAAAAAGGAACCTTCGTTGTTGAAATCAATGACAACGAACCAAGATCTACATTTTAATTATGCTATAAAGGCAGCGGACCATCGTGTCCGCTGCTCACCATAAGACTCCCTCAGATGATAGATGAGACCGATGATCCCCTCTCCAGACACATTGAACATCTGATATATGAAACCAACCGTCTGGGTCTTGGCGGCAGAGTAACGGCATCGCACCTGACCAGTATGCATTTAATGGACAATTACTATGTAAGCAAATTACTCCCGCTGATGGCTGAATCGGGTATTCAAGTTGTCTGTAATCCTCTGATCAACATACATATTCAAGGGCGGCACGATATCTATCCCAAGAGAAGAGGGTTCACCCGAGTTCCCGAATTGCTCGATACTGGCGTCAATGTTGCTTTCGGACATGATTGTGTCATGGATCCGTGGTACTCCATGGGAAGTCATGACATGCTCGAGGTTGCTCATATGGGAGCCCATTGTTTGCAGATGATGGGAATGGCGCAACTGGAAGAAATCTTCGAAATGGTGACTTCGCGGGG
>JAOZSO010000135.1:0-8116 GCA_029939655.1 Desulfobacterales bacterium | reverse complement strand
CATAAACAAAATGGTTACAAAGACATAACCAAATGTTACTTAAAAACATATTTAAAGACGACTGGCAGCGGCGGGTCTTACGGCGCCTTAGGAGCGAGTTTTGGCCGGCTTTAAAGCGAATTTCCGCAGACCGGCAATACAACCCAGATTGAGTTTTGCGGACAAAAGGTAAACCTAAATCTGTTCTCTGTTTTCAGCTGGTAAATATCCGCGAAATGTCGTTGTAAAAAACGAAGATCATCAGCGTAATCAAAATGAAGATGCCGGCCTGCTGGGCAATCTCGCGTGTACGCATTTTCACCGGTCTGCCGATGATGAGTTCTATGAGGAAAAAGAGGATGTGCCCGCCATCCAATACGGGGATGGGCAGAAAATTGATGATAGCCAGATTGATACTGAGAAGGGCGATCAAAAAAATAAAATTCAATACGCCTTCCCTGGCCTGCTGACCCGCGAGCTCTGCAATCATGATGGGTCCGCCAATGGTTTTGGTGGAGATAGTTCCCTTGATAAGCTTGGCAATACTGACGACGGTCAGCTCTGCAATATTGTAGGTTTGCCGGACACTTTCGATCACAGATTCACCAAGGCCGAGTTTCCGGTTCTCCACATCTCCTGCCGATGCCACACCAATGAAATACCGATCAATGTCTTCACCGAACAGGTTCTTTGTTTTTTTAGCAATGGGTTTTATTTCAAGGGCAATCACCTCATCCAGCCGTTGAACTGAAAATACAAGGGGTCGGCCATTGCTTGCTGCAATACCTTCTGCCATCTCTTCCCAGGTGGAAATCGCCTGTCCATCGACGGCCTTGATGATATCTCCCTTTTGAAGTCCACTTTCATGCGCCGGCATATTCTCCTGAACTTCTCCGATCGTCGGCCTGAGGATATAGGTACCTGAAAAAAAGAAAATACAGAGAAATATTAAAATCGCCAGCAAAACGTTGAAAAGAGGCCCGGCGGCCACAATAAGGAGTTTTTTCAAAACGTGTTTATGGGTAAATGAAAAGGGGATATCTTCAGGATCCATTTCCACGGCAGGATCGTCCCCTACCATCTTGACATACCCCCCCAGGGGAATGGCTGATACACGGTAATCCGTAAGACCGGACTTCCAGCCGAATATTCGAGGCCCGAAACCAAGAGAAAATTTTTCGACCCCGACACCAAACATTCGTGCAAATAAAAAGTGTCCCAATTCATGAAAAAAAATCAAGACACCCAGCACGACAATAAATGCAAGTATACTGGTTCCCATATATTGACTCTCTAAATATAATTCTTGTCCGGGTTCATGTGCCCCGGCGCTGATTAAACCCCATAGTTGCATAAATAATCAAAACAGCTCATGGGCTTTAACGGTAACATCTTATTTTGAACATTTGAATTTTGAACATTTGATATTGTTTCGAATTTCGATATTCGTGCTTCGAATTTAAATAATAAGAATGATGTCTGGATCCGTCAACCTCAGCAGGTGTATTCATGAAATCAAGATCTGTCTGACCCGCTATCGATAAACCTATATGCAGCCTTTCTGGCCCACTGATCAGCAGTCAAAATATCATCGAGAGATGGTTTCGGCTGATTCGTATGATACGTCAGGGTCTGTTCGATGACAACCGGAATCTTGTCAAAGGACAACCGGCACTCCAAAAAAGCAAGCACAGCCACCTCATTAGCTGCATTCAACACAGACGGCAGGGTCCCGCCCGTTTTGCCCGCTTTCATGGCCAATCCCAGGCAGGAAAATTTTTCCAAGTCCGGCTCTTTGAAGGTAAAACAACCGATATCGGCAAAATCGGGCAATGGCTGCCCCAGGGGCAGTCGTTCTGGAAAAGATAAGGCAAAGGCAATAGCGCCTTTCATATCGGGTATCCCGAGTTGCGCGAGAATAGAGCCGTCCTGAAAGGAAACCATGGAGTGAATAATGCTTTGGGGGTGCACCACAACCCGGATCCTGTCCATCGCTACATGAAAAAGATGTTTGGCTTCAATGACTTCCAGTCCCTTGTTCATGAGAGTAGCTGAATCGATAGTAATTTTGCGTCCCATCTGCCAGTTCGGGTGGTTCAGAGCAGCCTCGGGACTGACACCCGGAAATGATTGGATTGGCATATCCATGAAAGGGCCACCTGAAGCCGTTATCAACAATACATCCAGATCGGATGCCCGCTGTCCCATCAAGCACTGAAATATTGCGCTATGCTCGCTGTCCACCGGAATAATGTTCACCCCGTTTTTTTGGGCAAGCTGCATGACCAGTTCACCTGCCATGACCAGCGTTTCCTTGTTGGCCAGGGCGATGTCCTTACCTGCTTCAATGGCTGCGATCGTCGGCATCAAGCCTGCTGCACCCACGACCGCCGTCAGGACCATATCAGATGTTTCATAAGCTGCTGCGGTTTGATAGCCGGACTCACCATACACAATGTTGACATCCGCATCCTTCGCCAAAGCCCGTTCCAGATCCGCCGCCCCAGCCTCGTCAAATACGGCTACCAATTCAGGTCGAAACTGTTTAACCTGCTCGGCCAGTTTGGAGATATTACGCCCGGCAGTCAAAACCTTTGCGGTAAAACGTTCCGGAAATTGCGCGACAACCTTGAGGGCATTGGTACCAATGGAACCGGTGGAACCCAGGATAGTAAGATTTTTCAAATGTAATCCTTTTTCTCTGGAGAAAGTTGCATGCTATCAGGCTAGGATGCTTGGAGGCTGGGAGGCTGCTCTTAGTGTTTAGCTGTCAGCCTTAAGCTTGTAAGGTCTTACCCTTGAACCCTGGAAACCTCGAACCCTTGTATCCCCCTCTACCCCTCGTACCCTGCCCTTAAAACAAATACACCTTAAACAGATATGCCACGGGTGCTGCAAACAAGGTTGCATCGGCTCTGTCCAGTATTCCGCCATGACCGGGAAATATCCCGCCGGAATCCTTGATCCCGGCCACACGCTTAAGCCCGGATTCAAACAGATCGCCCATCTGCCCCATGATGCCAAGTGAAATAAAAAAAAGAAAACTGATTCCCCAGGATAACTCCGGCAGGAGCAGTAGTTTAATACATATACCGATAATTATATTGACAGCGATACCGCCAAGAGACCCTTCGATGGTTTTTTTCGGGCTCACCGCCGGATTCAGTTTGTGTTTTCCAAAAAATGTCCCAGCGTAAAGCGCACCGATATCGCCTGCAAACACAATTGCCAACGTCAAAAACATCCAGTATGCCCCTTCCATTTGTTCACCATCCCGAATCAGGATCAGATAAGAGAACAGTACCGGAATATAGACAACACCGAGCACCGTCTTTTTAGATATCTCATAGACGAGGCGATTTTTTTTATACAACAGGACAGACAAAAGTGCGGTCACGATAAAATAGAGGGTGATTATATGGAACATGAGGCCGACAACATGAAAGTGAGCTGCCCACATGATTGCTGGGATGGACAGGTAGCCAACCAGAACAATGAGACTCCTGGCGGTCTCACGATTGTCACTGAAAACCACACGGGTATATTCCCAGAAACCCATCAGTGCCAAGAGCCCGATAAATGCCGAGAAAAGAACACCGCCCTTGATGATGATGAAAATCAGAAAAGGTAATACAACAAGACCTGTAATCCAGCGTTTTAAATGCATTTTAGCAAGAGTGTTTGGTATGTTGTGTTGTGTTTTGTGTTTTGTGTTTTGTGTTTGGTATATTGTGTTTGGTGTCTGGCGGTATGATAGCTTAGTACATCAGACTCTATTTCAAATAAAGGCTAAATACGAAACACTAAATACAAAACACAAATTCCCCCTAAATGATTTACGTCTGGTTAATCCGACCGAACCTGCGTTCACGTCTTTGATACTCACCCAGTATGGCCATGAATTCTTCTCGTGAAAACTCCGGCCAGAGGGTATCCGTAACAAAAATCTCTGCATAGGCGATCTGCCACAGCAGAAAATTACTGATACGCATGTCGCCGCCGGTCCTGATGAGCAGATCCGGGTCACACATCCCCCGGGTGTATAAATTATCGGAAACGATCTCAGGGGTGATGGCGGAGGGATCCAACCGGCCATCTTTTACATGGGTTGCAATCTGCTTCACCATCTCAACAATTTCGGTTCTACCGCCATAACTGAGTGCCAGATTCAGCATCAACCCCGTGTTTGATGCCGTCATTTCCATATTCTGCTGCAGTACACTGCGAACGCTCTTCGGAATTCGATGGGTCTGTCCGATGGTGTTCAAGCGGATATTGTTTTCGTGCAAGTCCCTTGATTCGGACTTCAAAAAGCGCTTGAGAAGATCCATCAGGGCGGCGACTTCTGCTTTGGGTCGCTGCCAGTTCTCCGTCGAAAAAGCATAAAGGGTCAGGATCTCGATGCCGATTTCGCGGCAAATACGAACAATCCTTCTGACGGCATCGGCCCCTTTTTCATGCCCATTGATACGATTCATCAAGCGCTGTTTGGCCCAGCGTCCGTTTCCATCCATGATGATAGCAATATGAGAAGGAAGTTTTGAAAGGTCAGGATCACCTGAGTCAGGATGAGACATATTAGAATTCAAGAATTTCTTTCTCTTTTTCTTTGTAAATAGCGTCTACCTGTTTGATGTGGTCATCCGTAATTTCTTGAACTTGATCCTGCCCCTTGAAGGATTCGTCTTCTGATATATCACCTTCCTTCTTGAAACCCTTGATGAGCTCGTTGGAATCCCGTCGAATGTTGCGCAAGGCAATTTTGTGGTCCTCACACATCTTGTGAACCACTTTGACCAGTTCTTTGCGTCTCTCCTCGGTGAGGGGTGGAATCGATATCCGGATGATCTTACCATCACTTGAAGGGGTGAGACCTAGATCGGATTTCAATAATGCCTTTTCGATTTCCTTGATGACCGACACATCCCAGGGTTGAATGGTAATCAAGCGGCTCTCCGGAACGGACAACGTGGCCATCTGGTTGAGGGGCGTCAGTGTCCCGTAATAGTCTACCCGTATACCATCCAGCAGGGACAAGGAAGCTCGGCCTGTCCGGACGCGTTTCAACTCGTTTTTCAATGCGGCGATGGTTTTCCCCATCCGCCCCCGCATTTCCTGATAGATGTCATCCAGCATCGCTTTTTCCTTTGTAAGTTAGTGTCCTTCCAGAAATAAGGATTTTTTCGTGAGATCAAGGCGGACGACAGATTTAACCCGGAGTAATAGCGTGCTATTTTGAGGAGTTAAATCATGGCGTCCAACGCAGATATCGCGGAAAAAGACCATTTGTGGATGGGCACTAGTTGTGAATATAGGTGCCTATAGCCTCACCGCAACCAACACGTTTGATATTCCCTTTCTCCTTCAGGTTGAACACCACCACAGGCAGATGGTTGTCCATCGCCAGTGAGATGGCCGTCATATCCATAACCCTCAGTTGCTTTTCAATGACTTCCATGTAGGTAATATCGTCAAAACGTTTAGCATCCGGGTTGTCAACCGGGTCAGCATCATAAAGCCCGTCCACCTTTGTTGCCTTGAAAAGGATCTCGGCATGAATCTCCTGGGCCCTCAGAACTGCGGCCGTATCGGTCGTAAAATACGGATTGCCTGTCCCGGCTGCAAAAATAACGATGCGGCCTCTTTCCAGATGTCGAGCAGCCCTTCTGCGGATATACGGCTCGGCTACCTCGTGCATGGAAATAGCTGTCTGAACACGGGTCTGTATTCCACTTTTTTCCAGTGCGTCCTGAAGAGCAAGACTGTTCATGATTGTCGCCAGCATCCCCATATGATCCGCCGAGGTTCGCTCCATGCCATAGGAACTTGCTGCAACACCCCTGAAAATATTGCCCCCGCCAACAACGACAGCAAGTTCGACACCCATTTCATATATGGACTGAATCTCCCCAGCGACATAAGCCAGCATCTCCTGACTGATACCGAACGCCTGGTCTCCCATGAGGGCTTCGCCACTCAATTTTAACAACACTCTCTGATACCTGGCGTCAGGCATGGATTAATCTCCCACCTGGAATCGTGCAAATCGCCGGATATTAATCTTTTCACCGGTCTTGGCAATGACGTCGTTCAGGTAATCCTGAATGGTCATATTGGGATCTCGAACATAGACCTGGTTCATGAGACAGCTTTCCTTAAAAAATTTATTGAGCTTGCCTTCTGCGATCTTATCGATCATCTTTTCAGGCTTTCCCATCTCCAGTGCTTGCGCACGATAGATTTCCTTCTCTTTTTCAATGACCTCCGCGGGCACATCCTCCTGAAGGATACCCACGGGGTTGGTGGCAGCGATATGCATGGCGATGTTCTTTACAAACGCCGTAAAATCATCGGTCTTGGCTACGAAGTCGGTCTCACAGTTGACTTCTACCAGGACACCAATTTTGCCTCCCATATGGATATACGCCTGCACTACACCTTCCTTGGTGGCCCTGCCGGCCCTTTTCTGCGCAGTTGCCAGGCCTTTTTTGCGTAAATAGTCAATGGCTTTTTCAATATCACCATCACACTCCGCCAATGCGTGTTTACAATCCATGATGCCTGCCCCGGATTTTTCACGGAGCTGTTTAACCATTGTTGCACTAATTTCTGACATATCTATTCTCCTGTATCTTCAGCTTTCGCTGTCTCCTCTTCCACTGCAACTGCTTCGGTTTCCGGTTCCGACGGCATTTCCTCTTTGGTCGATCGGCGGATAATTTCTACGACAGGTCCCTCGGTACCATCCGAAATAACTTTTCTCTCACCCGGTTTCAGATCATCAGGTGCATCAACCATAAGATCCTTTTCGATTTTCTTGTCTGAGGCTGCCTGTTTCCTTTCCTCGTGAAGTTCTCTTCCCTCAATGCATGCATCGGAAATTCTGGAGGAGATCAACCGTATGGCCCTGATGGCATCATCGTTTCCAGGAATAATATAATCGATATCATCGGGATCACAATTGGTATCCACTATAGCCACAATCGGGATGCCTAACCGCTTGCCTTCACGAACCGCAATGGCCTCGTTTTTCGGATCGATAATAAACATAGCCCCGGGAAGTTTCGTCATGTTCCGGATCCCCCCCAGTGTGTTGTCGAGTTTGACGCGTTCTTTGCCGAGTTTCAGTCTCTCTTTTTTGGGAAACAGTTCGATAGACCCGTCATTTTCTATGGTGTTTAGATAGTTGAGCCGGTCGATGCTCTGCTTGATGGTCTTGAAGTTGGTCAGCATGCCGCCGAGCCACCGGTTGTGCACATAAAACATTTCACATCGATTCGATTCTTCGTAAACAGATTCCCGGGCCTGTTTTTTGGTGCCAACAAATAATACCGAGTCTCCTTTTGCAACGGTATCCACAATGAAGTCGTAGACAGTCCTGAACATCCGGACAGTCTTCTGCAGATCGATAATATAGATGCCGTTCCTTGCCCCGAAGATATAGGGTTTCATCTTGGGATTCCATCGTTTGGTCTGATGACCGAAATGAACGCCGGCCTCCAGGAGTTCCTTCATCGTAATGTACGCCATGTCTTTCTCCTTTTCTCTTGGTTTTCCCTTCGCTTTTATCCTCCCTGTTTCCGACTTTAATGGAAAAATTTCCACCTGAAGCACCGGGAAACAGGTCCAAAAGCGTGTGGTATTTGTATGGTGTTATTAAACAGTGATTTGTAGCAAATTCATTTGTGGAATACAACTCTTTTTTTTGCCCTTTCGAGCGTCATTTACACTTCGTGCGATATTAGTCCTTCGGACGTTATTAGCGCTTCGCGCGTCATTTATTGCTGCCGACAGCTGATAGCTTTCAGCCCCCCTCGAACCCTTGGAACCTCGGATCCTGGAACCTTGGTCTACTCCTCCACCCATCAGAACCTTTAAGCCTTGTTATTTTTACCCTCGAACCCTTAGTTTTCCCCTCAGACCCTCCACCCCTCGAACCCTTGTTTTTTCCCCTCGAACCCTTGTATCCCCCTTGGACCCTCGAACCCTCAGATTTTCCCCTCGGATCCTTGTATGCTGGCAGATAGGATGCTTGGAAGCTGGAACGCCGCTGTCCGCTTATAGCTGTCAGCTACCCTCGAACCCTTGTATCCCCCTCGAACCCTCGAACCCTTGTTTTTTCCCCTCGAACCCTTGT